>JABSSK010000090.1:0-11479 GCA_013214265.1 Saprospiraceae bacterium
GTGTTCACGCCACGGATATCCGATAGCGCCTACCCAGATGACATCAGGATTCTGCGGATGAATAATAATACGGTGTATGTGGCGAGTTGGCCCTAGCCCTTTGAAGGTCCAAGTGGTACCACCATCGAGGCTTCGGTAAATACCATACCCACTGGTGAGCCTGTTGCGGGGGTTCCCTTCTCCGGTACCTACCCAGATGTCATTTGGGTTCTGTGGGTTGATAGCAATAGCACCTATGGAGGCTACTTTTTCGTTTTGGAATAATGGTTTCCAATGGGTACCGCCACTTTCGGACTTCCATACACCTCCGGCAGCCGTACCTATAAAGATGATGTCAGGGTTTTCACGCACAGCATCAACTGCTGTAACCCGACCACTCATACCAGCGGGACCAATATTTCGCGTGTTGAATTGTTCAAAGAGGGACATATCAAGGGGTTGTGCCCATAGTAATGATGAACAAAGAATAGCTGTGACGATCAGGACAGTTTTTTGAATAGACATAGCTTTTGTTTTGAAACGGTGTTTGTTATCCAAGTGTACAAAAAATAGAGATCTGCTCCTGACAGGGAGCAGATCTCTAAAATAAGACATCAGATCTTAAACGGAAATAAGAATTAGATGCTATTCCGTGCTATGGCTTATAATTAATGGCATTTGAAATAATCAAAGGGTTCTTTACAAGTCAGACATTTGTACATGGCTTTGCAGGCAGTGGATCCAAACTGAGCTACCATTTCGGTATTGGCTGAGCCACAATGGGGGCAAGGTGGTTTTGGGTGGGCTCCAAATAACTCCCCTTTATCTACGGAACCTGCTATGGGGGGTGCAATTCCGTAGGCTTTTAATTTTTGTTTGCCAGATTCGGTCATCCAATCGGTGGTCCAGGCCGGGCTAATCACAGTAGTTACTTTGAGCGGAGAGATCTGATGTTCTTGCAGCACAGATCGGATGTTAACTTCAATCATATTCATAGCGGGACATCCGCTATATGTAGGGGTAATGATCACTTCTGTTAAGCCATTTTTGTGGATGATCAGGTCTCGTACAATCCCCAAATCCACAACAGATAGAACCGGGATTTCAGGGTCGGAAACTTCCTCTAGTAAATTCCAAATATCTTTTTTGGTTAGGGTAGTAGTCATACGTTATGTTTTAAACACCAAAAAGTGGAAAGCTTTAAAGTTCAAGATCGAAAATACTTCCGGCTATATTTTACATAAAACAAACAACAAACAGCTATGAGGTTGTTCAGGTTGATATGGCCTTAGGAAGTGCGAGTTAAGTCCAAATCCTTAATCATAGTTAGATAGGTTTTTGCGAAAGCAGATCGCGAGGAGAAATCAAGATTCTGATAAAGTGGATTGAACCGAGGGTACTGATGTTTATTTTCGGTTTCGATACGGGTAATTGCTTTTTTAATTGCTCTTTTGTGCAAGGTCCCCGTTTGAGGAGCGGAAAAGAGCTCTGTAAAACCTAAGGTAAGGAAGAAATCGGATTCAATTACTTGGTAGTAGAGTAGGAACAAATCCCGGTCAGGCTTTGGAATAGCATAATTGAATAGGCAGTAACCGATAATATATCCTGGGAAAGCTATAGCAATGTCTTCGTGTCCATTATTTTGGTACCAGTCCATATTGGGGAGTTCACTTTCTATAAATCCTGCAACGCGATCATGGTTAACAGGCGTTGTAATACCGAATGTTGAACGCACCCGATACATTTCTTTGAAGAACTCAGGTTTGGTTAGCTCAGTCAATTTTTTTAATCCTTTGGCGATACTATTTACTTTTTCAAGTGTTGACTTTTCTTCTTTGGAAAAATACTGGCGGTGTAGGCGTTCGAGGGTCTCGGTACTTTGACCTTCAGGCTTAATGAGGAAATCCAGTTTGTACAGTAGGTTGAGCAATAAATAAGCATACCCACCAGCATATTGTTCTATGCTTAACGCACCATGATCGAGCAGATGCAATGCTTTGTGAATTTCATTTTTCAGAAAAGTAAATTTGACTTCTTTTTCTTCTTTGGGTAGATCTTGTAAGTGGGCTGTATCAGCCGGGATAAGGTCGCGGAACTCATCGATGAGCAGGTCATCTTGTTTGTCGGCATTAGTTGCCAGTTCTTTCAATGCGAAGTATAGCTTATACGGTGAGCCATCTAGGGTGTAGGTGTCAAATAAAATGGTGATATTATCAGACTTGTCGAGTGCAAAGCGGGCATATTTAAGGCTAAAGTTCTTTTCGATCAGCCGGCGCATGAATGCTACATTTAAAGATTCCGTGTAGGCAATTTTTGCTTCCGCTTTGAATTGATTTTTATCAGCAGACCCTAAAATTTTTTTACTTCCTTGATAAAGCTCGAAGTTAATTCGACCATTTTGTTCGACAAAGTGAACATTCTCTTCCTGCAGATCACGTAAGTAAAGAAAAAAATGGCGGTAACAGTTCAGGTAATCTTCTTCTTCGAAATACCTAAGAGATTGGTCCCATGCTTCATAGTTTTCGGGTAGTTTATATGAGTCGGTGTATCGGCCAAAGCGGATATTAGGCGTGTTTTGCGTCTTTTCCGAGGAACCAAAAAATCGATCTAAAATACCCATAAGCAAGCAATCGGATAAAAATTACAAATGTTTTGGGTAAATATACCCGGAAGTGGATGTCTTTTCTTGCTCGGAAAAATACTAATTTAACTTAAGTGATACAACGATTTGTATTTTGACTGCAGAGGGCTTTTCCGTAAGTTC
This sequence comes from Saprospiraceae bacterium, assembly GCA_013214265.1. GTDB lineage: Bacteria > Bacteroidota > Bacteroidia > Chitinophagales > Saprospiraceae > DT-110. The sequence continues at coordinate 2,744 of JABSSK010000090.1, forward strand.
AGATCTTTATAATGTTATTTTAGTAGGTGGGGAAAAAATCAATTATGTCTTATCCAATCCGCACTGTATTGACGATACAGCCTTTGCGTCCAGCTTTACAATATGAGGATGGAATATTAGCGATAGGCTCCTGTTTTGCTGAAAATATATCAGCGCATTTAATCGATTGTAAATTTAAGGTTGAGATGAATCCATTTGGTATTCTTTTTAATCCGGTTTCCATTGGAAATGCGCTTTGTATGCTGGCGAATAAAAAAATGTATGGTACTGCGGATAATTTTTTATCCGATGGCTTATGGTTCAGTTATGATCACCACGGCCGTTTTGCCCATCCGGATTCAGAACAGATGCTGGAGCAGATAAATACGGTGTTAGCTCGTAGCCGTCAGGCTTTACGCAATGCGAAGTGGGTCATTCTAACATTAGGTACCGCACATGTTTGGTGGTTGAATTCTAGTGGGGAAGTTGTGGCTAATTGCCATAAACAGGATGCGGATGCTTTTCAGCGACGTTTGTTGTCAAAAGATGAGGTATTGGCATCTTTGAACCGAGGGATTCAAGAAATAACCCATATCAACCCTTCAATTGAGGTGCTGCTTACTGTAAGTCCGGTCCGGTATACGCGGGATGGATTGGTAGATTCTAGCCGGTCTAAGGCGAGGCTTCTTCTGGCCTGCGAAGCATTAGAGCAATTGCACAGCAATGTGCACTATTACCCAGTATATGAATTGGTTATTGATGAATTACGCGATTATGTGTTTTTTGAGTTGGGTGGTACCCATCCGAATCAACTAGCTATTAATATAGTATGGGAGCGACTGGTCGAGTCTTGGCTCGATGAAGATACGCGTGCTCAGCTGGGTGCAATAGAAAAAATTAAGCGTGCTATCTCGCATAAGGCCTTACATCCGGCGTCCCAAAAACACCAAGTATTTAAACAAAAAACCCTACAAGAGTTGCAGGAATAAGCACATAGGTTACCATTTTTGGATTTCTCACTGGAAAAGAGCCGACTACTTAAACAGAATTAGTATTATCGCCATTACTATGCAAACGAAATTATTGATTATGAAAAAATGTTTTTACACGCTTATGTTGGTTTGCACCTTATTTACGGTGCGTGCTCAGGAATTGGTTTCATCTACTTTTTTGCAAAGTATTGCTGTTTCTGAGCTTCCGGCTGAATTTGCTTTTTTTGCGCGGTATGGTATCGATTTATACAAAGTATTGTATACCACACCTGATATAGAAGGTCGGACAGATACGGCCTCGGGGTTACTTATTCTTCCTCAATTGGAAGACGATTTAGCAATTCCCTTTATTGTAGTGCAACACGGTACAGTTGATGGTCCTAATGATGTTCCTTCGAACCTGCGGGGTGGATGGGAATTAGCTGGTGTTTTTGGCGCGATGGGATATGCTGCTATTTCGCCTGATATGCTGGGTTTGGGTGAGTCACGTGGTTTTCACCCTTACGTTCATGCGGCTACGGAGGCTTCAGCTGCTATTGATATGATGTATGCCATGCAGGAGTTGGACAATATGGATGATGGATTTGCTTTGAATGATCAGGTGTTTGTTACTGGATACTCTCAAGGTGGCCATGCAGCACAAGCCTTACACCGTGAATTACAGGCTAATCATGCGGATGTATTTCCGGTAACGGCAGCTGCTCATCTTTCTGGGCCTTACAGTATTAGCGAAGCTATGTTTGACCTTATAATCGGTGATCAGCCATACGGAACGGTGGCTTATGCTCCGTATACTATGATGGCATACAATGAAGTGTATGGCCTGTACGATGATCTGGAAGAATACGTCAAACAGCCTTATGCGGATATGTGCAAGCGCTTCTACAGAGGCGAAGTTGGGTTATTTGAATTAAACGGTCAATTAATTGATACGCTTATTGCACGCGAGGGTGCTTCCATTACTCGCCTATTCTTGCAGGATTCCCTGATTGAGAATGCGACGCATAATGAAAATCATCCGCTACGAGTGGCGCTTCGAGATAACGATACCTATGATTGGACACCTCAGTCACCTACTCGAATTTTTTATTGTGAAGGGGATGATCAGGTTCCTTTCAGAAACAGTATTATAGCTGATTCCGTCATGCGTGCGAATGGTGCGCCTAACTTTTCGTCTACCAATTTGAGCGAAACGGCAAATCACGGAGAATGTGTTCTGCCAGCTCTAACGAATACTATCTTCTTCATGAATGCATTAGCTCGTCCGGTCACGAGCACGCGACAGCCTTATGCGGCTCCAGTACAATACTGGCCTAATCCGGCTCAGGAGCAAATGTTTATTCAGGGATTACCCGAAGGCGGGCAACTGAGCATACTAGACCTTAACGGACAATTACAGAAAACATGGGTAACACAATCTGATGTGATGCGGCTCAACCTAGCTGGCTTGAGTTCAGGGATGTACATTTTATCTATGGAAAGTGCGGCGGGTTACTGGACCCAAAAAGTCATCAAACGATAACTATCCCTTATTGGAGCAGGAGGAAATCCTGCTCCAATTTATATTCAAGTAGGTTATTTACTATCCGGAATAGCTTGGGTTAACTTCTTGATATGCTCCTTAATTAAAAGATCATTCGCATCTGTTTGCTGAGCAACATCTACCCATTTTTGGCAATCATCCCAATTCTTTTGAACGTAAGTAATATGAGCCAGATTGAGCGCAGCTAGTGCTCGGTCTTTTTCTGAGCTTAATGGACCTTCTAGGGCACGTAGTAATTGTGCTTTTCCTTCTTCCAACCGGTTGGCACGGAGGCTGAGCATACCTTTGACAAAAAAATAATAGGCCCTGGCTCTAGGGCGAAGCCAATCAACTCTTAAAACCATATTTAGGATTCGGTCAGCCAATAGTGTATTTCCTCGTCGAATGGCAGTGAAAGCCTGCCATATATTACCAAACCATATATGGGATAGCCCCAGCAAAAAGGCAGCAATAGAAAGATAAGCTGCGTATATAAAATCTCCTTTGATGATATAAACAAGGCAAAGTAGAATCGCTAATAGTAGAAGGGTTAATCGGGTGTAAGCTCTAAACATGACAGAGATCTTTATGATGAGTACGGATAAATACATTACGATTGAACATAGGCAGTGAATATAGGGTCTATCCATTTATTATGATGAACTTCTATTAGAGAATTATTATCATATGGGCCGGACCGTAATACAACCGGTACATTTATTTTTAGCTATTTGGCCAACAGCGATGGAGGTCGTACTTTTCAAAATGGTATTGATTAGGCTTCTTAATGGACCAATCATGGCTTACTTCCGACGAGAATGATGATTTGTCGATGTGATAAGGTATTAATTCATCTTATATTTACCTTTGCGGAAGCAAAATTGTATTCCGTTGGCAATAACATTTATGCAATCAAATACCCAACAAGAACTGTTGGCCCGAGTCAAGAGAAACGAAAAAGAAGCTCTGGAGGAGTTGTTTCGTACGTACTATCCGTACGTATGCAATAGCATGTATCGTTTTATCAAAGATAAAACCCTTATCGAAGATTTGGCACAAGATGTCTTTTTGCGGTTTTGGCAAAAAAGGGACCGTATTGATGTTACCTCCTCGTTGAAGGCCTACCTTGGCCGAATGGCTGTTAATGAAGCTTTGGGTTATCTACGATCCAAGAAAAATGTCTTCTCCGAAGAAATCAATGATGATTGGCAAAGCCTAGGAACAGATCGGTCGGTTGAAGAAAACTATTTACATCTCGAACTATCGGATCATATTCGAGCAGCTATTGATAGGCTTCCGCCTAAATGCCGTCTTGTTTTTACGCTTAGTAGATATGATGGCTTATCGTATAAAGATATTGCTGAACAATTAGGTATTTCCATAAAAACAGTGGAAAATCAGATGGGGAAGGCACTCAAAATCCTTCGGGAAGACATAAAACCATACTTAAGTATATTGCTTTTGTTTTTTTTAATTTAAAATGAGGGTTTCGAGTAGGGGTGATGCTATGAATGGAGCATCTTAAACATGGACCATTGTAAACGGAAGAAATGAAAGAATCTTTAGCCTTAGAATTGATGGCAAAATACTTCACCAAGGAAATTAATCCTGAGGAAGAAGCCAGACTCATGAATTGGGTTGAAGATTCGAAGGTTAATCAGTCTTTTTTTTCTGATGCGTTGCAGATTTGGCAGGAAAGTGAACATGTTGAACCCGATGTCATGGTGGTTGATCCGGATGTTGCCTGGGACCGCTTTGAACAAAGCATTACACCAGCCGAAACGGATAAGGAGCCACCTATTGTATCCTTATCTCCACGAATGAATTGGTGGCGAGTGGCTGCAGCTATACTTTTTATTTTGGGTATCGGACTGACTTGGCAGCAGTTGAATTACGAGCAGGAATCCTTATGGGTAGAGATAGAAACCGACGGTAAAGCAATCTTGCAAGTGGTATTACCAGATAATAGCAAGGTGTTATTGGAGGAAAATACGTCGTTGCGATACAAGAAGTCATTTGTTAAACGTGAAGTAGAACTCGAAGGGGCAGCTCGATTTTCTGTAGTCTCTGATGTTAATGCACCTTTTTCGATACGAACGGACGAGGTGACGACTACTGTCTTAGGTACTCAATTTTCTATTCGGGCATATCCAGAAGAAAAAGATGTGGCGGTGCGGGTAACAGAAGGGCTGGTGTCGGTCTCTGCAACTTCTGGTACGGAAAAGCAATTTGTCAAGGTAGCAAAGGGTGAGGGTGTTTTGTATGAAAAAGAAAGTAAAGCATTGGTTCCAGGAGAGTCGCCGGGCCCAAATGAGGATGCATGGCTTACCCAACGGTTGGTATTTGAGGATACGCCACTCCGTGAAGTTATTATGAATATGAAAGCGCTATATCAGGTTGACCTGAATTTGGCTAATCCAGGCATCCATAATTGTCCGGTAAGCATTGTCTTTGATCAGGTTGATTTTGATCAGGCTTTAGAGGATTTGTCTTTCATTTTAGGTTTGGATATTGAGCAAACATCTACGGGTGGTTTCCGGATTAATGGCACAAGTTGTACAGAGTAATATTTGGTGTTTCACATAAAGCGTACATCAGGTTCTACATCAATCACCTGGTTACCAAAAGAATTTTATTGAGTGGAATGGATTATGGTTTATTTGGTAGTTTTGCCGCTCGAATAGTCATAACTAGCTTCAAATATAATAATGGTATCCCATGATATAGTTACTGGCTAATTATCATCAATGTATGCTAGTGATAATTGGTTGCATGATGTGAAAGTTGGATTTATTTGAGGGTGTACTACCTCAACCGGAAATGTTGCGGTACCAGAAAATCCTTATCTAAATCTATTGAAAAGTGATATGGCAGATAATAACTGATTGGGTAACCATCATAATCAGAAAAAGGAATTTAATAATTGTTCCTGTCTATGCTCATGAATAAATAAGTCGGGTTGGGAGAAGCCCCTTGGGCGGTTGTGTATTCTAATCTGATAAATGCGGTACTAAAACAATATTTCGGGAAGTTAAACTAGCTGGCATTAGGAGGTACTGCGCCATTGCGAATCTAACGACTGGACACCTAAGCTTCCTCAAAATCATATTTTGAAAGTCCCAAAAAGCGTATTGAGATACTCAAAAGTTATTTTGATGAGTCAAAATAAATGCCTGTTTGACCATTTTATGTACAATGGTAAATAGTTTTATATACATATACTTTAATTTTATATATACGGGTATATGCTGATTATTTATGAAAAATATTGAATACTTAATACTATGGAGGCGATACAAAGAATTACATTTATGCAGGATCAAAAAGATTTTATATTAGCGTATATAGGGTTGGTCTAAAGCAAAATATTTGCATTTTTGGTTTTTGTGTATAAAACTTCTTTATGAAATGGATTTTGTTATGAGAATAATTATTTTATCAGTAGGGGTACTTCTCTTAATATCCTGTGAAGAAACACAATTAGTGGACGAAAATGTCTTTGAATTCAAACTCAATAACAGTTATACTATTGTTGATACTAATGAAGAATATGAAACCGCTAATGGGTTTGAAGCTTTAAACAATAACTTTCTGAATGTAGTCCTGACGGATGGTGCAATTAATGAGGAGCTTAACGTTCCTTGTTGTGATTATAAAGTTTGGGACTATGAGATTAATCCGAGTACCTATGTCTCTATTGAGTTTGCCAAGAAAAAGGATGAATTGACTCCTGGTGTTTATACTTTTGAGAGGAATGCTAAAGACAATGATTTTGTTATTAGGATTTTCAACCAAATAGTATTTAACGAAAAAAATGAATTGCTGGAATACAATACAGTTGCCTATAATCACCACACCCTAAATGAAGAAGGGATTATTCAAAAAGCACAATTAGAGTTGTTTTTTGGTGAGCTTTCGGTAGTATTGAATTATAGTATACAAACCGTGGATAATAAAAATATCACTGGGTTCTTCACAGGACCATTAGAAAGGTTTTCTTACAATTATTGCTATTATGACTGTGACTAGTTTTTATCAAAAAAATGATAAGGGGAAGCACCGTATACATTAGAATGATTACAGGAAACTAAGGTCTTGATTCGTTGTAGTCGCCACTCATTGGAAAAGTTGTGGCCAAGGGATTCATTTCTGGTAAGAGTTTGGTTGGATACTACATGTTCAAAAACGATATTATTTCTGTACATAATGTAGGGTGCTATCGCTATTTATTTAATTAAATAATGATTAATGAGGCTTAGGCTGACCTTCCTTGGATTATTTATCTGGTTAGTTTTACCAACAAGTCTTCTTGCTCAGCAAAGTAGTAAGCAATTTGACTGGAATTTTCAGGGCGAATCACTGGATGTGGTACTGGAAGTTTTGGCGGAAAGTTACCAGATTAAATTTGCGTACAGCCGAACGTACCTGCCGATGCGAGACCCAATATTTCTTATTACCCAGCAAGCCAGCTTAAATACGGTGCTTTCGGATATATGTGATGATCGAGATATTTTGTATCGCGTTTCGGGTAAGCAGGTGTTACTGCGGAAGCGGAGCAGAAAAATTGATGAGCTTTCGCAAAAAAACCGACCAACGGAGGTGCCTCAGCAAACGCCTCTATATGCTGACCCTCGTCGGGAAGCGATGTTAGCTGAGCGCAGAAAGCTTTGGAAAAAGCAAATGCCTGTTATTAATCGTCGAACCGCAGAACGTACATTGATCATACCAAAACGGTCAAAAAGGCAGCTGAACGCTTCGGATTATAATATGCCTGCCCTAGATCGGTTTGGTGACCCTCTTTTAGATGGAGAAGGGATGGTCAGGTTGGATCGCCCGGATCTTTTACTTGATCAGGCACCCAAACCGCAGCCTGAGCCTGCTCCAATAAAGCATATACCCAATAAGCCTAAGCCTGCCAACCGTATGGCTCAGATCTCACTACTTCCTTATTTGGGGACGAATCTAATGCGTTCTGATCGCATGTCGAACAATGTATCTGTAAATATTCTATGGGGAACCAGCGGGGGTGTGGATGGCTTGGAGGTAGGTGGTATTGCCAATAATGTGGATGGGGATGTTCAGGGTATTCAGGTAGCAGGGTTGGCCAACGTAGTGTCTGATGATATGATTGGAATTCAGTTTGCCGGAATAGGGAATATGGTATCAGGAACGACAAAAGGTTTTCAGTTAGGCGGCCTATATAATCGAACTGCTGAAACGAATGCTGTGCAGATTGCGGGTTTTTTTAATGCGGCAAAGAAAGACTTTTCTGGTGTTCAATTGGCGTCATTGTTCAATGTAGCCAAAGGGGAAGTCAATGGTTTGCAATTGAGTAGTGTGTTTAATGCAAGTGGCGGAGCTGTGAGGACGCAGATGGCTGGACTTTTAAATATTGGTGGTGATGTTGGTATTGCCCAAATCGCACCACTACTAAATGTTGGGAAAAATGTGAAGGGCGTACAAGTAGGATTGATCAATGTAGCGGATACTGTTTCTGGCCTTCCGGTAGGTTTGCTGAATATAGTGAAGCGCGGATATAACCGATTGGAACTCTCAACGGGAGAAACTTTTTTTGGAAATCTTGCCATTAAAGTAGGGGTAAGGCAATTCTATAACATCTTTATAGTGGGTGGACGGTATGATGATGAGTCAAATGATGCGGGTGAAAGTGAGCGCATTTTAAGCTGGGGGCTGGGATATGGAGTGGGAACATCAGTTGGCTTGGGCAGAAGGTATATGATTAATCTGGAAGCCGTTAGTATGCATGTAAATGAGAGAGAAAATTGGACTAGTGACTTGCATCAATTACATCAGCTAAAGGTATTATTGGACGGACGCATTGGTCGTAAGATCAGTGTTTTTGCCGGGCCAGTAGCAAACTTAATGGTTTCTAGATTAGAAGATGCTGAAAGCGGAGAGATTGGCACCCAATTATTACCATATACGCTATATGATAAAACGTTGGGAGGAACCCGTTATCAAGGATGGGTTGGTTTGAATGCAGGCATTCGGTTCTGACACACTGCTTTCGTTTTTTGTAGCCATTAATTTATTGACAATAAGCAATAGTGAAGGGGGATGTAGCCCCACTTCACCTGAAACACCAATACATTTAAAACAGTATTTAAAAAATTACACATGAAGAAATTATCGATTCTAGCATTCTGTCTGATGGCCATGGTAGGTCAGGTTTCGGGGCAACAAGAAACGCTTTTTGGCCAGGCAAGAGTAGTTGGAGGCTTC
>JABSSK010000090.1:11508-14698 GCA_013214265.1 Saprospiraceae bacterium
GTTATGAAAAACTTTTTTCTAGGCGGATATGGTATGGGAAGTTTTGATTTTGGCGATTTAGTAGAAGGGAATGAAGCATTGGAAGGCCTGGAATTGGGGCACGGTGGTTTGTGGTTGGGGTTTACTATTCCAAGCCATAAGGTAGTTCATTTTTATGGTAGTAGTCGAGTAGGTTGGGGTGCGCTGGATATCAATTTTGAAAATTCGCGGTTCGATGATTTGGACAATGTTTTTGTGATTACACCCGAGATCGGTATTGAAGTAAACCTTACCCGTTGGTTCAGATTAGCAGGAACGTTTGGGTATCGCATCGTCGAAGGAGCAAATGAGTCACTGGGCTATAGTGATGATGACTTTTCGGGCACTTTTACTGGTATTACTTTTCGTTTTGGCGGGTTTGGCGGTAACCGATGGTATTCATCATATGATGACAACTAATAGAAAGAATATATTCATGCCTTAACAACAGGATGTATAGTAATCCATGAAAATTTGATCATTATGAATGCTAAAAATTGGATTTTTACATGTACCATATTGGTAACGTTATTTACCAGTGGTTGTATAATCGACTTGGATGACGATGACTTTAGGCCGTGTGAAAGAGGGCGAGGACCCATTGTTTCTCAAACCATCAATCTGCCTTTTTTTGATGGTATCGATATGCAAATTCCTGGGAATGTTTATCTGAGGCAAGGACCACAGTTCGAAGTTGTCGTTGAAGGGTATGGTAACCTAATTGATCGCTTAGAGACCCGCGTACGTAATGATATTTGGGAGATTAATCTGGGGCGATGTTCTGTTTTTCCTGACTATTTAGATATCTATATTACGATTCCTGTTATTCGGTTTATAAAAGTGTCAAGTTCGGCCAAAGTGGTAAGTGAAAATGTACTCATAACCAATGATATTGATTTGGTTATCGATGGATCTGGTGATATTTATTTGGCTTTAGATGTAGATGATGTATTCGCTAGCATGAATGGCTCTGGCGATATTTATCTGGAGGGTCGAGGTGATGAGCTCTTTTATGAAATACGGGGTTCAGGTGATTTGCGTTCATTTAATTGTGCCTTCAATGAGGGCCGTGTCCGGATTGATGGGTCAGGCGACGCAGAAGTTTTTATTTCTGTTTTTCTTGATGTAGTTATTCGGGGAAGTGGCGATGTTTTTTATCGGGGTAACCCCAATATTAATGGTGATATTATTGGTTCGGGAAGTATAATAAATGCTAATTAAAGGTATACATATAGACACGGGAAGCAATCTGCTGATACAGTCAGGTTGCTTCTTGGCATGTAATGAGCTACTATTATTTTTTGTGTAGTTTGGTGATGAGGTGGGTATTATATGAGTTTTTCGCCTCTGATCTCTTCCGTCATGGTGACGAGTTCCATTTCACTATTGTAAATAGCGTTTAGCGCAAAAGGTCGGGACTCAAGTACAAACTCGAAAATGTACCTATCTGTTCTGGGGGTTGGTATCTTAGGAAGATCGGTATATGTGATCCAAGTGAGTATTCCTTCTGAGCAATAGGGTGGGGTGACATGATCGATTTCAGCCCAGTATATATTACTTTGCCAATTGTAGGTCAAGGGGGATGTTTCGACCAGATGGCCGGCATAGGATAGTTGATCAAGCCTTATACCTGTTTCCTCTTCGAGTTCCCTCAGGGCGGCTGTCAGAGGATCTTCGAATGGCTCCAGTTTCCCACCGACGGGGACGTATTTCCCAATATGTGGTTGTTTATTTCTCTTGAGAAGAAGGAACGCGTGTTGGTTCTTGAGTATGATCATAGAGGCAGAACGTTTTAAACCGCTGGGGAATGGTGTAGGCATGATGATTTGTCTGTTTGTTGATTTCCTTTCGGAAAAATACAATTACTTCCTTTCCTTTGTGTGAGAAAACCTCTATATTTGCGACCTGTTTAGAAATGCTGAAAAAAGTTTATCATGAAGAAAGGCATTCACCCTGAGAATTACCGCACGGTTGTCTTCAAGGATTTCTCTACTGACGATGCTTGGTTGGGACGTTCTTGTGCACCTACAAAAGATACAATTACGTGGGAAGACGGCACTGAATATCCGTTAGTAAAATTAGAAATTTCCAGTGCTTCACATCCGTTTTTTACGGGTAAAATGAAGTTTGTGGATACAGCGGGTAGAATTGATAAATTCAACAAGAAATTTGCCAAGACTCGTTTTGCTAAGCAAGACAAAGACAGCTAATTTCGTCGGTAATGTCACCAGACGGGAGGGTCCCAACCTAAAAACAGGTTGGGACTTTTTATTTTGGTTAAGGTAATCAAAAAGTGAAAGGACTGAATTCTGTACTTTTGCGTTATATAAGGAATACATTTTTTTGACGGTTTACGTAGCTTTTATTCATTAGGCGATATGTCGAGCATAATCTTATTTGATAGCGATCTTCGAGAAAAATTATTACCACTTACTTACACACGTCCTACTTGTGAATTGCGGGTTGGTGTTTTGCGGATTCGAGAGAAATGGGAGAAGTGGTTTGATTGTAAAGCATCGTTCATTACGCAGGATTACTTGTCGGTTAAGTATGGGATTGATTACGATGAGGATAACTTTTTTATTAACGGGGCGGTATTACCATCTCCGGAGTTAGTTGCGCTCATTCGGCAAATGGATTTCAACGAGGCCCTTTTGCAAAATGATGAACTTATTGCGGCGCGCCTCGGCGCGAGCCAATTGGAAAAGCTCATGAAAGATGACGATATTGATGAGCTAAGAGGGATTGAGTTAGGAGATACGCCATTCATAAAGATTAATCAGCTTAGTGATTTAATCCGTAATAACCCAAAGGCTATACAGGAGGATATCGAATTGATCACTAAAGGAATGACGTATGCGGAACCTCAAGGTGCTTTATTCGTAAAAGGAGCGGAGAACATTTATATAGAAGAGGGTGCTGATGTGTCGGGTGCTTATTTAAACGGAACGACTGGGCCAATTTATATTGCTAAGGGGGCTCAGGTGATGGAAGGTAGTATGCTTCGTGGGCCTCTTGCAATTGGGGCGGGGGCCCAGGTCAAGATGGGTGCTAAGATATACGGTGGTACAACGATTGGGCCTGGATGTAAAGTGGGTGGAGAAGTTGTTCAGTCGGTCCTATTAGGCAATGCAAATAAAGCCCATGATGGCTTTTTAGGTCATTCGTATTT
>JABSSK010000091.1 GCA_013214265.1 Saprospiraceae bacterium
TTGCCCAGGAACTCGGCGTCAAAGTATATACTATCGGCGTTGGAACAAATGGGGATGCACTTACGCCGGTAAGTCGCCGAAGTGATGGACGGTATATATTCGGATTAGCACGTGTCGAAATTGATGAAGCCTTGCTTCAGCAAATTGCTGAAATGACCGGAGGTAAATACTTTAGGGCTTTATCAGAGCAGGGGCTGGAGGATATTTATGATGAAATTGATGCGTTGGAAAAAACCGAAATTGATGTTACGGTAATCAAACGATATAGCGAGCGGTTCTACTGGTTCGCAGGGATGGCTTTATTGCTTTTATGTTTGGAAATATTATTGCGCTATACCGTACTGCGCACTATTCCATAAGGGAATAATCAGGATGCTATGTTTCAATTTGAATATGCTGATAACCTTTACCTTCTTACCCTATTACCTGTCTTGGCATTGGGGTTTTGGATTGCACAGGTTAGACGAAAAAGAGCATTAGAGCGTTTTGGGCAGCCCGAAACCATAACTCGATTGATGCCAAAAATGTCGAGGTACAAACATGCCATCAAGTTTGTCCTGCTTCTTGGTTCTTTACTTTTGCTTATCATAGGATTGACGAACCCACAATGGGGAAATCGGAAAGAATCGGTAACACGCCGCTCAGTAGATATTATGATTGCGCTGGATGTCTCCCAAAGTATGAAGGCTCAAGATATTGTGCCTTCTCGTTTGGAAAGAGCTAAGCGGTTTGCAGGTGAGCTAGTCGAAAAACTTAAAGGGGAGCGCTTGGGGTTAATCGTCTTCGCAGGAAATGCGTATTTGCAGGTGCCCCTGACTACCGACTATGCTGCCGTCCAATTAATGCTTCGCGCCGCCAATCCAGAGATGGTCCCTACCCAAGGAACAGCAATTAGTGATGCTTTAGAACTGGCTAATTCCAGTTTCCCCGAAGAGAATACCAACCATCGCGCGGTTATTATCATTTCTGATGGAGAAAATCATGAAGACGAAGCACTAGAGACAGCACAACGGATCAGAGGGGATGGCACCATGATGTTTAGCATTGGTGTGGGTACATCAGAAGGAAGTTTTATTCCCATGGTTTTTCGTGGCCAACTGGATTATAAAAGAGACGAAAGGGGCGAACCAGTTACGACCCGCCTGAACGAAGCTATGCTGGAAGACATTGCACGTGCCGGCGATGGAAGTTATTTTAATTTGTTGAGTGGAACAGATGCGGTTCTGGAAGTGTTGCGCACCCAAATCGACCGTATGGAGAAAAGAGAACTAGAACAACAGGTGTTTGATGATTACAATAGTTACTTTCAATTCTTCATTTTTGGGGCACTGGTCTTGCTGGTTTTAGAATTCCTGATCAACTATCGTAAAAACGAATGGTTAGGTAGCCGGGATTTATTTGAAAATTGATGCATCTCTTGAACAAACCTTTTGTTTTAAGCGTAGCTCATTTATATAAAACTTTTCTATGAAGCGGATAGGAATAATATTGATTTACCTATTTTTTTGGTCTGCTCTTGATAGTGAGGCCCAAACAGCCCATAAATACCTGCGTAAAGGGGATGCTCGATATAAAAATGAGCGACTCCCAGAAGCAGAGGAACAATATCGTAAAGCTTTAGAACAAAAGAATACCCCTAAAGGGCAGTATAATCTGGGGAATACCGTTTATCGCCAGCAACGCTATGAGGAGGCTATCAGCCGATACGAGGAAGCAACCACTACAGCTAAGGAACCCGACGTAAAAGCAAGGGCCTTTCACAACCTAGGAAATGCGTACTTCCAAAGCCAACAGTACGATAAAAGCGTTGAAGCGTATAAAGATGCATTACGTATCTCACCAGCTGACCAGCAAACTAAACTTAATCTGGCTCAGGCCCAAGCTATGCTGCAACAGCAGCAACAACAGCAGCAACAACAACAGCAACAACAGCAGCAGGATCAGGAACAGCAACAGGATCAAGAGCAAAGCCAGCCACCACCACAAGAGCAGGACCCACAAAGCCCCCAAGATCAAGAATCCGCACCTCAGGAACCTCAGCAAGACGAGCGTGAGCAGAACGAACCAGAGGAAGAAACACCACAGGACCTCTCCCGTCAAGAAGCTGAAGAATTGCTGAAAATTATGGAGGATGAGGAAAAAAGAGTTCAGGAAAAGATGCGTAAAGCCAAAGCAAAACCTACTAAATCAAAAAAAGATTGGTAATATCCATTTCGGTGTACCAATATGCTTGATCATAAAACATAATAAAATGAAAAACAGGATTCTCACTTTTTGTTTTTTGTTACTAGGAGTACTGAGTATCCATGCGCAAGAGGATATCCGTTTTACGGTAGCAGTAAGTACGGATTCCGTTTTATTGGGTAATCCCTTCCAAGTACAGTTTATAATTGAAAATACAAGCGTTAGAAATTTTTCAGCACCCATTTTTGATCCTAAACTATCCGTAGTTAGTGGGCCAAACCAGTCAACTAGCCTAACCATGATCAATGGTCAGACACAGCAAAAAGTTACCTATAGCTATGTGTTGGATCCAGTAGAGGTGGGAATATATTATATCGACCCCGCCACAGTAGACACGGATCTGGGTTTTTTGGAAACAAATCCGATACAAATTTTAGTAGTGGAAAATCCGGAAGGTATACAACAATCCAGGCAAATGCCTCTGGGAAATCAACAGTTAGGTTTCGATCACCCTGATCCTGGTTTTGGGAACGACTTTTTTCAACCTTTTAACTTTAATGATTTTGAAGAGTTGATGAAGCCTTTTGGTCCGTATTTTGAATTTGGTGAAGGCAAGCCTCTACAAATGGACAGTCTGATGCAAATGATGGCACCAGGTTTTAACTTTGAATGGAAAATAGATTCTTTGCTCATGCCTTTCGGCGGCGGTTTTTATCATAATTCCGAAAGGGACAGTCTACAGATGATCCCTTTTAATGACTTTTACAACGCTTTGGATATTGAAAAATTGAAGAAATTATTTCCACATTTACCGGAGGAGTACTGGCAACAATTGGATCCAGCACTACAGGAAAAAAAGAAAAAACGAAGGACCTTTAAAATGTAAGCTTTTATGTGGGCTAAAAACATCACGTCACTAGTTTTATTGGTGCTTACCTCTTCCTTCGTTTGCGCACAAGCAACCTTCACCGCCTTTACTGATGCTCAACAGATTTTTCAGGATGGCTATGTTGAGGTAACCTTCACATTAAAAAATGCAGATGGCTCCGCATTTTCGCCACCTGCTTTTAACGACTTTTCTGTAGTAGCAGGGCCCAGTCGTAGTATTCAAACTACGGTGATCAATGGTCAATTATCCAAAGAAATGTCGTATACCTACTCCGTTCAACCCCGCCGAACGGGTACACTTATAATTGGGCCGGCCAACATAAAAGTAGGTGGTGTGGTTATGCAAACCAAACCAATTGAGGTAGATGTCCTGCAACGTGATGCTATACAACAGGGAGCACGTGACTATTATGTGGAAGTCGTACCCAGCTCCATTAATGCGTATGTTGGACAGCAAATTCGACTAGACTACCGCTTGTATACAACCATTGAAATTCAAAATTATAATATTGTTGAAGAGCCCGATTACGCTGGCTTTTATGCGGAAGATATTCGACGTACGGATACCCGATTACGACGTGAAATTATAAATGGTAACCAGTACTTTACCCGCAACCTGAAAAGTATTGCTTTGTATCCGCAACAAGCCGGAAAAATAACCATTCCTTCTGCGCTTTTACAATTGGGAATCGTAAGTGGTGACCGTGATAATTATTCTATTTTCTTTGGGAATAGTGTAAAAAGAGTTCCATTTCGAACCGATTCTGTAGTAGTAAATGTGATGCCTTTACCACGTCCTGTACCCGAAGGTTTTGCTGGTGCAGTAGGTGACTTTCGTCTGCGAACCAGTACCAACCGAACCACACTGACCACGGACGATGCTATTTCTATTACTATGGAAATTAGTGGTAATGGAGACTTAAAGCGTATTCAGGCGCCTGATCCTGATTTGCCGGAAAGCTTTGACATTTATGATCCAGAAACAGAGGAGTATAACCTAGGGGAAGTAAATGGGTTTAAGCAAGGTCAGAAAGTATTTACGTTCCTTGCACAACCCAAAGAACCAGGTCTTTTTACCGTTAGCCCGCGTTTTGTGTATTTTAACCCTGATTCTATGGTGTATAGAACACTAGAATCAGATACCCTGAGTCTAACGATTCGCCAGGGTGTAATAACGGCTAATGCGCCGGAGGTGATTGATGAGCTTTTAAATGACCCTCAGGATGTTGGCGCATTGCGTTTAGATACCAGATTACAATACGGAACCAGCCTATTCCTGATCAGCGAGGGCTGGTTCTGGTCCATAACTGGGTTGCCACTTGTTTTGTTTTTAGGGTTACTTGTGTATCGGCGAAAGCAAAAAGCAGAAGAACGATTAGACCCAAAGGAGCGTCGCCAGCGAGAAGCGCAAAAAATGGCTCAGGGTCGCTTACAGCAGGCTCGTCAGTATCAACAAGCAGCCAATAGCAGTGCCTTTTATGATGAAATAAGTAAAGCCATGCTCAATTATGTTGGGGATAAGTTGCAAATGGAGAGGTCTACCCTAAGTAAGGATAATGTCCAGATACAACTTTCATCTTTAGGAGTAGATCCACAAAAAACAACACAATTTGTGCAGATGCTAAAAACCTGTGAAACGGCCTTATATGCGGGTATGGACAAATCGGCAGCTATGGAAGGCGTCTATCATCAGGCAATCGAGATGCTGGCTATTATGGAACAGCAGATTCAAGCACAGGAAAATTAATTCATCTACTAAAGGTTATTTTTTAGCAGTAAAAAGGCTATTATTGGGCAAACCAATCCACCTAATATGGAGGCTCTTTTCTCTTATATCGTCTGGAATCCTAATCCTGTAATTTTTGACTTAGGCATTATTGCGCCACGCTGGTATGGACTATTGTTTGCCTCTGGGTTTCTGATTGGCTTGTTCATTGTTCGCAAAATGTTCCTAGCGGAAAATGCACCTGAAGAATGGCTCGATAAAGCTTTCGTTTATATTGTTCTTGGAACAGTAATTGGAGCACGTCTGGGCCATGTTTTCTTTTATGATTGGGATTATTATTCCAAGAACCTTTCCGAGATACCTATGATCTGGCGTGGGGGGTTGGCTAGCCACGGAGCTATAGTTGGTATCATTACGGCCTTATGGCTGTTTTCACGTCGCGTAAGCAAAAAATCGACTTTTTGGATAATGGATAAGGTGGTCGTGCCAACAGCATTGGCAGGTTTGTTTATCCGTTTAGGTAATCTGATGAATTCTGAAATTGTCGGAACACCAACGGAGGTTGCTTGGGGCTTTATATTTGTTCGATTAGACGGCCCGGATGGTCCGGCACGTCATCCAGTTCAATTATATGAAGGGTTCAGTTATTTGCTTAGCTTCTTTATCATGTATTACGTGTATTGGAAAACAGATTTACGTAAAAAACCCGGATTTATGTTTGGGCTTTTCTTCGTTCTAATTTTTGGGTTCCGATTTATCTGGGAATATTTCAAAAGAAGCCAGGGTGGTCTGGAAACGGCCATTGACAATGCCCTCAGTACAGGGCAAGTACTAAGCATTCCGGTCGTATTAATGGGGCTTTACTATATGTTTAGACCTGCACCTAAAGTCAAGCCAGCAAAAAAGAAAAAGAAATAAATCCCAATCGTAGTAATCGGTAAGGTGAATACTTCCTCTTACGGTTTCTTCCTATAGATTATCGTTTTGGATCTGGCTAAAGCATTGTTGTAAATGCTTACATTCACTAGGGAAAACCGCTAGTAATTCGGTTGGGTATTCTAGCCAATGCACTACCATGACAGCCAATATCTCAAGGTCGGGTCGACCGATTAATTTTTCGATGTGCTCCTTGGTAAAACCTTTTATGCGACCCAGTTCAGTCCATGCGGATGCATCGATGTCTGGCCAGGGTAATCCCGGATTGGCGGTCATATATCCTACGGCCAGTTCGTGCAGCGCTACATTATAAAACCGATCCGGTTCGGTGAAGCCAGATAGCAAATGCTGAGCACTAAACAAAAAGACACCATCTTCGTGGTTGGTCTCAGAAGCATGGAAAGTATCGGGGTATGTTGGTGAGGGAAAAGCAGAAGGATAAAAAACGACTTTTTCGTATTGGCTTAATAAGAATTTTTTCAAGCCAAAAGTAAGATGAGCCAGATTAGCGGTAAAGATAATTTTTAATTCTTCCGGCAAATCATCAATCGCTTGTGACTTAAAGTCTTTTGCCATTCGGATGAGTACTACCCGCTTGCGAAATTTTTCTTGGAGTTGAGGCGGTAACTTTTGGTAAAAACGATGATGCTGTTCCAATAACTGTAAAGCCTTTTTTTCAATGCGAGGTGTTCGTTTATTGCTCCACCAAAAATTAATCTGAGGACTCATTATATAGACTATAGCTATAAAGATAACAGCCGGAAGGATGAACATGAGGTAATTGTCCCCGGTCTGATAGGTTAAGTACAGAAAGTATCCAGCAATAATAAGAGGCGGAATATAAAGCCAGCGGGTTAGCATTTTTAGGGCAAGATACAAAGTCTATTACAGTTCGATAAGGGAATGATTATGCATAAAATCAAAAAAAAAGATAAGGTTCTTGTGTCATCTCGAATTTACACCTATATTTGGGGCGCCGTTAGAAAAACGGTTAGGAGGTACGGTAGCTCAGTTGGTAGAGCACAGGACTGAAAATCCTGGTGTCGGCGGTTCGACCCCGCCCCGTACCACAAAAAAATAACAATGTTTGTAGCAACTCATCGTCTCCATCATTTTTACTTTACCGTTGGGTAGGTGGTGGCTCTGTTGCATTATTTCAAATAATTAAAAAAAGAGGTTTACCATTTGCCGGTAAGCCTCTTTTTTTTGTTTGCACATTTCCTAACGTATTCCAATCCAAATAAATGCTATGCAAGAACTACTCAAAATCGCTGTACAAAAATCAGGTCGATTACTGGATGGCTCGCTAAGCTTACTGAAAGAATGTGGTATTAAAATTTCC
Source organism: Saprospiraceae bacterium (assembly GCA_013214265.1). GTDB lineage: Bacteria > Bacteroidota > Bacteroidia > Chitinophagales > Saprospiraceae > DT-110. The sequence continues at coordinate 7,077 of JABSSK010000091.1, forward strand.
AATGGAAAAAACCAGTTGAAAGTCACTGCCCGCAATTACCCGCTGGAGGTATTCTATTTACGCAATAGTGATATCCCTCAGTACGTCTTTGATTCGGTGGCTGATATTGCTATTCTGGGGCAAAATACCTTAATGGAAAAAGGTATGGACCTCGAAGAGATTTTGCCGTTGGGGTTCTCAAAGTGCCGGTTATCTATTGCAGTCCCGAAAGGTGTGACATACACAGGCACCCAGTGGCTGCAAGGTAAAAGAATAGCCACTTCATATCCGCATTCTCTGCGCCAGTTTCTGGATAAGCATAATATCAAAGCAGATATTCATATCATCTCGGGGTCCGTTGAAATTGCACCCAATATTGGATTAGCAGATGCTATATGTGACCTGATTAGTACGGGCAATACCCTATTCAGGAATGGATTACAAGAGGCAGAAGTGATAATGAAGTCTGAGGCTACGTTGGTTGCTCGCAAAGGATTATCTGCTGAAAAGCAAAACCTACTCGATCAATTGGTGTTTCGTTTCCGATCGGTGTTAGAGGCAGGTACTAATAAGTATGTCCTGTTGAATGCACCTAATGCTGCGGTAGACCAAATCATTGAGGTATTACCTGGCATGAAAAGTCCAACAGTCTTACCCTTAGCCAATGGCGACTGGAGCTCAATACATACCGTAATTAGTGAGGAACGCTTCTGGGAAATCATTGATCAACTCAAGGCTCTTGGTGCACAGGGGATTTTAGTTGTTCCCATCGAAAAGATGATTTTGTAATACGAAAACAAAAACATGAACATTTACGCTCAACCCCACTCCAGTGAATGGTCTAATATTTTGCGTCGACCTACGCTGGATACGCAAAACCTAGAAGAAAAGGTAGGTGCTATAATTCAGGATATTACCCAAAATTGAGACTCAGCCATCCAGAAGTATACGGCCCAATTTGATGGCGTTACACTCCAAGATTTTAAGGTGACTGCGCAACAATTCAAAACTGCGGAGCAGTCGCTATCAGAAGAATTAAAGCAAGCCATTCAAACGGCTAAGAGGAATATCGAGGTATTTCACGCTACGCAGAAAATGCCCGTAAAATAGGTAGAAACTATGCCTGGCGTTACGTGTTGGCGGCAGGATGTGCCTATTCAAAAAGTAGGGCTGTATGTTCCAGGTGGTACGGCTCCACTTTTTTCTACCGTTCTAATGTTAGGTGTACCCGCAGTATTAGCAGGCTGTAGCGAAGTGGTTCTGTGTTCTCCCCCCAATAAGGAAGGAAATATCCACCCTGCTATTTTGTATACCGCTCAGTTGATTGGTATTGATCAAGTGTTTGCTATTGGCGGAGTACAAGCCATCGGTGCTATGGCCATAGGAACGCAGTCGGTGCCGAAGGTATACAAGATTTTTGGTCCTGGAAATCAATATGTCACAGCAGCAAAACAATGGGTAAGCCGAAAAGGAACAGCTATTGATATGCCTGCGGGCCCTAGTGAAGTGCTCGTCTGCGCGGATAAAACGGCAAACCCCGAGTTTGTTGCGGCTGACTTGCTTAGCCAAGCCGAACACGGAGCAGATAGTCAGGTGGTTCTGGTAGCCTTTAGTGCTGATTTCATAACCGCAGTACAGGAAAGCCTCGAGCGGCAGTTATTAGAATTACCACGAGCAGAAATTGCCCGCCAAGCGCTGCAAAATAGCGTCGCCATTGTGGTTCAAAATCAGAAAGAAGCGGTAGCCCTTATCAATGAATATGCACCCGAACACCTGATTCTTTCGGTCGAAGATGCCGAAAAAATGGCTATTGGGATATACAATGCAGGTTCAGTTTTTCTGGGGCATCTGACGCCTGAATCGGTAGGTGACTACGCCTCTGGAACAAACCATACGCTGCCAACTAATGGATTCGCTCGCGCCTATAGTGGTGTTTCTTTGGATTCATTCGTAAAAAAGATCACCTACCAAAAACTCGACGCAGAAGGGCTAAAAAGCCTCGGGCCTTCCGTGGAAATAATGGCAGAAGCAGAAGAACTTTTAGGACACAAACTGGCCGTTAGTCGTAGACTAGCTGCCTTGAAATCAGAGTGATATGATTCGTACATCCGATATGCTGAACTGGGTCCGACCCAACATTCGCAACTTAAAACCATATTCGTCCGCAAGATCGGAGTTTAAGGGTCAGGCTGACATCTTCTTAGATGCCAACGAAAATCCGTTTGAAACAGGGATGAACCGCTATCCCGACCCCTTGCAATGGGCAGTAAAAAATAAAATCGCCAACCTCAAGAATATTCCTGCCGAACATATCTTTTTAGGAAATGGCAGCGATGAAGTTATTGACTTGTTGATTCGTATTTTCTGTGAACCAGGGCAAGAGGCCATCATGGTTTTGCCACCCACGTATGGTATGTATCAGGTGTCGGCAGACATCTCAAATGTCGCCGTCAAAAAAGTATCTCTTTCTTCGGATTTTCAGCCTGATGTAGATGCTATTTTGTCAGAAGCTGATGAAAAAACGAAATTGCTGTTTCTGTGTAGCCCCAATAACCCAACAGGGAACAACATGGATTCTGGCCAAATACAATACTTGATTGACCATTTCGAAGGTATAGTCGTCATCGATGAAGCCTATATCGACTTCTCCAATCAAGCATCATGGGTTTCAGCTGTACAAACATACTCCAACGTTGTGGTTATGCAAACCTTTTCTAAGGCGTGGGGACTGGCAGGAATTCGGTTGGGTATGGCTTTTACATCAACAGATATAATCGCCTTACTCAATAAGGTAAAGCCTCCTTATAATGTTAATCAGCTTTCGCAAGAAGCAGCCCTAAAAGCCTTGGATAACCACAAAGAGGTGGAGCGGACCATACAAACAATCATTCAAGAGCGGCAAAGAATAACCATCGCTCTAGAAGCTTTGGACTTTGTACAAGAGTGTATCCCTTCTCAGGCTAACTTCATTTTAGTGCGCCTGGAAGACCCCCGAAGGGTATATACCTATCTGTTAGAAGAAAAAATTATCGTTCGTGACCGCAGTCAGGTTCACCTGTGTGCTGGTGCCTTACGTATTACTATTGGTCGGCCCGAAGAGAATGATCAATTACTGGATCGACTGCGTCGATTCTCATAATATTTTAACTATCAGTTACCTTTAATCCTTAGCCAAACTATGAAAAAAGCGCTTTTTATTGATCGAGATGGTACACTGGTACTGGAACCCGATGACTATCAAGTTGACCAACTGGAAAAGGTCGTATTCTATCCGGGTGTATTTTACTGGTTGTCACGTATTGTCCGGGAAATGGACTATGTGTTGGTTATGGTGACGAATCAAGATGGCTTGGGTACGGATTCTTTTCCGGAAGAAACCTTCTGGCCTGCGCATAACCATATCCTAAAGAGCCTAGAGAATGAGGGGGTCAAGTTCGAGGAAATACTTATTGATCGAACGTTTAAGGCGGAGAATGCTTCCACGCGTAAGCCAAATACCGGAATGGTACTGCATTATATGAATGGTGAATACGATCTGGATCAGTCGTTTGTGATTGGTGATCGAATCACAGATGTGAAATTGGCAGAAAATATGGGGGCAAGAGGCATTTGGTTAAACAATGATCCTGGACTCGGTGGAGATGAAATGGACTCCACGGCCGATTTATCTGGTACCTTGGCATTAGTTACGCAGTCGTGGGAAGACATTTATAACCACCTAAAACAGCATAGCCGTCAGGTACGGGTGGAGCGGGTCACCAAAGAAACAGCCATACAGGTAAACCTTAATCTAGATGGCTCTGGTCGCTACCACAATAATACTGGGGTTCGCTTTTTTGACCATATGCTGGATCAGGTGGGGCGCCATGCACGCATCGACCTCGAAATAAGTGCTAAAGGAGATTTGGATATCGACCCCCATCATACCATTGAAGATACCGCTATTACGTTGGGCGAAGCCTTCCGAAAGGCGCTAGGTGACAAACGTGGTATTGAGCGTTATGGGTTTTATTTGCTCACGATGGACGAAAGTATGGCTCAGGTCGCCCTCGATTTTGGTGGCCGCCCTTGGATGGTATGGAATGCAGATATACCCCGGGAGAAGGTAGGGCAGTTACCCGTGGAGATGGTTGAGCATTTTTTCAAATCTTTTAGTGACCACGCTCAGTGTAACCTCAATATCCGCGTGGACGGAACCAATGCCCATCATATGATCGAAGCTTTATTTAAGGCTTTTGCACGTGCTGTTCGAATGGCCATTACCCGCGACCCAGAGCATAATGAATTACCAACTACTAAAGGAATGCTGTAGCTTATGTCGATAGCAATAATCAATTATAACGCCGGAAATGTCAGGTCGGTATTATTCGCCATGCAGCGCCTTGGTGTGGATGCGGTCCTGACCGATCAGCACGATGTAATACGAGCAGCGGATAAGGTAATATTTCCGGGGGTAGGTGAAGCCAGTTCAACTATGGGTTTTTTACGCGATAAAGGTCTCGATCAGCTCATCGCATCCCTGCAACAACCTGTCTTAGGTATCTGTTTGGGCATGCAACTTTTATGTGCGCATAGTGAAGAGAACAATACACCTTGCTTGGGTATCATACCACAGCAGGTAAAATTGTTCCAGCCTGAACAGAGAACGAAAGTACCTCATATGGGCTGGAATCAAATACAACAGTTGTCAGGAACGCTTTTTACCGAAAGGCCCGGGCATTCTACACTAGAAGGAGGGTATGTGTATTTTGTCCATAGCTACTATGTGGAACAAGGGCCATACACCATCGCAACCTGCGACTATATTCAGCCTTTTAGCGCTGCAGTACAAAAAGACAATTTTGTGGCCACCCAGTTTCATCCGGAAAAGTCAGGTGATGTAGGGGAGTTAGTATTACATAACTTTTTGAAAGACTAGTAATTATGTTCATCATTCCTGCTATTGATATTATTGAAGGTAAGTGTGTACGACTAACCCAAGGGGATTATAATCAAAAGAAGGTGTACAATGAGGATCCACTGGAAGTAGCGCTCAGATTTCAGGATCATGGGCTTACTCGTCTGCATGTGGTTGATCTGGATGGTGCCAAAGCCAAACGCATCATTAACTATAAGGTGCTGGAGCGAATCGCTTCTCATACAAACCTCCATATTGACTTTGGTGGTGGGTTGAAGTCAGACGATGATTTACGTATCGCTTTTGAATCGGGAGCACGCCAGATAACCGGTGGAACGATAGCCGTGAAAGAACCTGATGTATTCTTGCGTTGGCTGGACCAACACGGTGAGGAGAAAATTATTCTGGGCGCTGATTTTAAGGATGGACATATTGCCGTTAGTGGATGGCAAGAACAGAGTGACAAAGCGCTATTCCCTTTTTTACAAACGTATACAACTAAGGGTATTCGATACACCATTTCAACGGACGTGAGTAAAGATGGGCTGCTGGCGGGTAGCGCCGTAGAAACTTACGAAAAGATCAGGTCGGAAATACCTGAGCTCAATGTCATTGCGAGTGGAGGAATAACTACCATGGAGGAACTACACCGGTTACGTGCGTTAGGGTGTTTCGGTGCTATCGTGGGGAAAGCTATCTACGAAAACCGTATTTCCCTTAAGGAACTGGAAGCTTTTTCGGTAGTTGGCGGGGCATAATTCAGGCCTCCGCTTTTCGGATGAACCATTTTGATTAATAACAGGAACTGGAAACCTTAAACTTATGCTAGCAAAACGAATAATTCCTTGTCTGGACGTAAAAGACGGACGGACGGTTAAGGGGGTCAATTTTGTGAATTTACGAGATGCAGGTGATCCGGTAGAGCTAGGTGCTTTGTATTCAGAAAAAGGAGCCGATGAATTGGTGTTTCTGGATATTACGGCCACACATGAGAAGCGAAAAACATTGTCGAAATTGGCTTACGATGTTGCGCATCACCTGAGTATCCCTTTCACCATTGGTGGTGGAATCAAATCGGTTGAAGATGTTGATATTCTGCTCGATAGTGGTGCAGATAAAGTATCTATCAATTCGGCTGCTGTTCGTAATCCTGCGCTTATTGAAGATTTAGCGAAAGCGTTTGGGAGCCAGTTTGTAGTGGTAGCTATCGATGCCCGACAGATAGGTGAAGAATGGTTCATTCATTTGAATGGTGGGCGAATCGCTACTGAAATTAAACTTTTTGAATGGGCAAAAGAATGCCAGGAAAGAGGGGCAGGAGAGATTCTGTTCACATCTATGGATCACGATGGTACCAAAGCAGGCTTTGCACTGGAAGCTACCAAAAAGATTAGTAATGCACTTTCCATTCCCGTGATCGCATCCGGTGGTGCGGGTAATATGGCTCATTTTAAAGATGTATTTCATCAAGCAGAAGCAGATGCTGGACTGGCAGCCAGTATCTTCCACTTTAGTGAAATCGAAATCGGAGACCTCAAACAGTATTTACATCAGGAAGGAGTTCCTGTGCGATTGGTATGACCCACTTTTGTAAAACTGAAAATCAACGAAATGAATATAGAAAGCCTTGATTTTGAAAAGGGGGAAGGTCTAATCCCCGCAATCGTTCAAGACGCAGAGACCTTCAACGTACTCATGTTAGGCTATATGAACAAAGAAGCTGTCGAGTATACTCTACAAGAAGGGAAGGTTACTTTTTTTAGTCGTTCTAAAGGGCGACTTTGGACCAAAGGGGAATCGTCGGGTCATTTTCTTATGCTGGTCAATATGAAAATGGATTGCGACCGGGACACTCTGCTTGTCAAAGCTAATCCGGTGGGCCCAGTTTGCCATACTGGTAGTGACACCTGTTTTGATGAAGTCAATGAAAGCTTATATTTTCTGCATCATTTACAGGGGGTTATTCAGAATCGAAAAGACAATCCATCCGACGAATCCTACACCAGCAAATTGTTTCAAAGGGGAATCAATAAAGTGGCCCAGAAGGTGGGTGAGGAAGCTGTAGAACTGGTTATAGAAGCTAAAGATGATAATGAATCGCTGTTCCTAAACGAGGCTGCTGACCTAATGTACCACTATTTGGTACTGCTGACAGCAAAAGGTTATCACTTGGAGGATGTGATTGGCGTATTGAAGCAGCGGCATAAATAGCCAGCTTGACCTACACAGGTGCTCTTTTTTTCGTATTTTAGGGGTAAACCACGGGTTATGATTCCAACAGCATATGTGTGGTCCCCTCACGGATGGTTCACCTTGAAAGGTACTGAATATGGACTGCAATCGGTTTGTTTACAAGAAGATATGAAAACACCTCCTACAGCCGATGTGCCACCCGTTCTGGCAGAAGCAGTACGTCAACTTTCTGAGTATTTTGATGGTAATCGGCAGGTGTTTCGACTTAAGCTGGATTGGAGTGGCACACCCGCATTTCACCAAGCAGTTTGGGAACAATTACTGATGATCCCTTACGGGCATACAACTTCATATAAAGCTATTGCCGAACACTTGGGTGACCCTAAAGCGGTACGGGCAGTTGGGCAAGCTAATCGACGCAATCCCATCGCAATTAATGTACCATGCCATCGCGTAGTAGCAGCCAACGGAGATCTGCAAGGCTATTTTTTTGGGCTTTATGTAAAACGCGC
>JABSSK010000092.1 GCA_013214265.1 Saprospiraceae bacterium
AAGGGCGGGTTGCTGGTGTCCAGATGACCAGTAATGACGGAGCACCTAATACAGGGATCAATATCCGCATTCGCGGCGGTAGTAGTCTGCGTGCTAATAACGAACCTTTGTATGTCGTTGATGGTGTGATTATATCCAGTGCGGGGGAGGATGCGGCTCCGGCTAGTGCTGTGGCTGGTGCGACCCAAGAAGCACAAACAGGGTTAAATGGTATCAATCCTAGGGATATTGAGAGCATGGAAATCTTGAAGGATGCTTCTGCAACGGCTATCTACGGATCCCGTGGTGCAAATGGTGTCGGTTTGATTACGACCAAGAAAGGTGTAAAGGGGAAAACGAAAGTTTCGGCTTTTGCAACCACATCGTTTACACAAATGGAAAACCCAATTGATGTTTTGAAAGGTGCTGAGTATGCACAATATCGCAACGAAGCTGCGACATCGGTAGGGGCTTTACCGCCTTATGAGATCAGAAACTGTGAGGTATTTCAGGTTAATTACAATCAGTACCCCGCTTGTATTGTTGACGAGGAAGCTTCCCCTCTTTTGTATTACCAAGATGAGGTGTACGAAGTAGGCCGTAGTTATACCGTTGGGGGGGCTATCTCGGGTGGAAGTGAAAATGGTAACCACTTTATTTCCTTTGGTTTTAATGATCTGGGTGGTATTACACCGAGTGCGCGTTTGCAGAGTGGTAATCTGCGTGCCAATCTAGGCTATAAGATTAAAGAAAATTTGAATTTCGATACGCGTTTGAGTGTTTATCATGGTCGGGGAAGTATGTACCAGGATGCTGACCAGTTTGGTGGTAACCGAAGTATTATCAATGCTTCATTAGAGAAAAGTCCGATTGTTAATACGCACGAGGTGAACCCTGAACTACAGGCTGATCCTTTACTGTCGTTAACGGATTTTCAGGATAACTCGATCGAGACCAGGTTTGTGGGTTCTATTTCTTTGCGCTATAATCTGCCCATTAAAGGCTTGGCCTATCAGATACTGGCGGGTGGAAACTTACGCAGCAAAGAGCGCCGCCGGTGGTATGGGCTCGGAACGGTTCAGGGCCAGCAGACTAACGGCTCACTTGGCCTTTCCCAGCTATCAGCCAGTCAGTTTAATGTAAATAATATTTTGACGTACAATACGTCTTTTGGGGATAACCAGCGCATTAATGCTATGGCAGGTTTTGTTTACGAACAGCAAAATAATGAGAACTCATTATATTCTGTTGATGACTTTGCTACCCAGACGTTTTCTACGGAACAACCTGGATACGGTCAGGTGGTAACCCGTCCGATGACTATGCTCTCTGGTCAGTCACAACTGATGTCATACATAGGGCGGGTGAATTATAGCTTGAAGGACAAGTATGTATTAACGGCTACTTTACGAGCTGATGGATCATCCAAGTTTTCTGATGCGAATCGTTGGGGGTATTTCCCATCATTTGCAGCAGCTTGGAGACTTTCAGAAGAGGGTATTTTTAAGTCAATGGCTAATTTATCGAGCCTTAAACTTCGTGCCGGTTGGGGCCAGATTGGTAACCAAGCTATTGGGCCATATCAGACCGGGACAAACTATACGTCAGGTCTTTATTCGACACCTGCCAACGGTACGATTGTAACGTTTATTCAAGGTAATATGGGTAATCCGAACCTCAAGTGGGAAACTACGGAGCAGGCTAATGTAGGGTTAGATTTTGATTTCTTCGAAGGTCGTCTTTACGGAGCAATAGATGCTTATTCAAAGGCAACGCGGGATTTGCTTTATACCTCGCAAACGCCGGGTTCAGCAGGTAGCCCAACCGGAACACTTTTAGTGAATGGTGGGGTGCTGAAGTCCAAAGGTTTGGAATTAGCACTAAGCTCGGCATTGATCCGAAATAATGATATGTTATTAGAAGTTGGTGGTAATGTAGCTTTCCTGGAAACGGTTATTGACGATTTACCACAAGCCGAGGATATGCTGTATTTGGATGATGAACTGGTGTCACGTGCTTTTTATCTGGGGGGTAGAGTAGCAACGACGGGGCCGTACAATATTTTTGTTAGAGGAGAGCAGCCTGCCCTTTTTTACGGTTACCGCACGGATGGTATTTATCAAGCAGGTGATTCGGATATTCTGGAAGGTAAACAGCCTGGTGATGTACGCATTGTCGATATCAATGGTGATGGGGTGATCAATATTGGTGATCGAACAATTATTGGTAATCCGAATCCAGATTTCACTTTTGGTGCGTTCTTGAATTTTAGCTTTAAGCGCTTCACTGTCAATGCTCAGTTTGATGGTGTTTATGGTAATGATATCGCCATCGGCATCTTTGAGCAGTTGGATATTACAGATGGTGGTTTCTACAATATTACTACGGATGCGTATCGTCAGGCGTGGAGGCCCGATGCGCCTTCTACCACCTACCCTCGAATTGGCGCTAATGTATTTGGTTTGGGTGCACCTACTGATCGGATTATTTCTGATGGTAGCTATTTCCGGTTGAACAATTTGACTATTGGCTATGATCTGCCAGTCGAGCGATTCATGGAAAAGGCACACATATATTTTGCTGCAAGCAATTTATTTACCATTACAAATTATCGAGGGTATACGCCAGTAGTTACCAGCTATGCTTGGGATCCAAATATCGTCGGTGTTGATTGGGTGAACCCACCGAACGCACGCACATTCACGATGGGTTTATCTGTTAATTTTTAATTGTTGATCTCTTTAAAATCTGATAAAATGAAATATAGTACTTTATTAATAGGTTTATTGCTCTCCGTCGGGTTTCTGGGCTGTTCGCTAGAGGAGGAGCCTCCCTTCTTGAGTAATGCTAATGTTTATGCCGATGCTTCAAATGCTACAGCAGCTTTGATTGGCATTTATGAAAGTTTTGCTGAATATAATTTTTACGGCAATGCTTACATGCGGGTGGTTAACAGAAACTCTGGTTTTTTCATTACCAGCCAGGGTGGGCAAAACAATCAGAACCCCAATAACACATCCATTTGTTCGTTGAAGCCATTAGCTGGTGATATTAATATTAACAACATGTGGAAAGCACATTACAAGACAATCAGTCGGGCTAATGATGCTATTCAGGGTGTTGGTGATCCTGGTGATGACGAGGTGCTTCAGGAAGTTGTGGGGCATGCTTATTTTGTTCGGGCTTATGCGTACTTCAACCTGGTCCGATTGTTTGGGGATGTGCCATTGCGTTTAGAACCTGCTACCTCTGACAATATCCATATGCCTAAAACAGACGCGAAGACCATTTATGATCAGGTTATTGATGATGCTATCCAAGCCACTCAGTATATGAATGGATCGATGGGTTCGGGTTTCCCAAAGGTATATGCGGCCAATATGCTTTTAGCAAAAATATATATGCATTTGGCTACGGCTCCTGCTGATATACAAAATGCTGGGCAGGACTATTGGCAGTTGGCTTATGAGCAGGCCGTTCAGGTATATGGTCAGTATGAGTTGGTAGCTGATTTTACACAATTATGGAATGATAGTGGTGAAAATACGGCAGAATCAATTTTTGAGATTCAATTCAGTGAGCAACTGCCAAGCACCTTGTATCGGGAGTGGACTGCACCAGGCTATACGTTTCATCAGTCATGGGGATTATCACGAATCAATGCGGAAGTAGTGGACCGACATATGGCTGCTTATCCGGATGACCCACGAATTGCGGCTACATTCCTGAGTGCATATACCGGTGCTCGGAACGGGTGGAACTTAACTCATTATCCAGAGCCTAATCGCCAGGATAGAAATGCCGTACCTCAGTGGGGGCAGGCATTCCCTTACAACTTTAAAGCTTGTGTAAAGGATGTTTCTCCTACTAATACTTCCTGGTTCAATGACCGTAATTGGGTGGTATATCGTTATGGTGACCTGCTATTGATGTTGGCGGAAATCTCAAACGAATTACAAAATGGACAGGAGCTTGATTATGTAACCGAGCTCTTAGCAAGGGTAGGTCAATCACCTCAGGCTGCTTACAGTAATGGTCAGGAGGCCTTCAGAGAAGCTATTATGGCGGAATATACTTTCGAATTAATGAGTGAGGGGCATGATTGGTATAACAATCGCCGACGTGGGTATAATTGGTTCAGAACTTATACGATTGACCCGCATAACAACTACGATAAGTTTACACCTAAGTATGATGTAACTTTTGAAACTGCGGAAGAAACGGTGATGTTTTTACCCTTCCCAGCGGATGAAATCAATACCAACGAAGCCATTTAAATACGGAGCTATGGGTGGTGTATTAAAAAGCCTTTTTGATTAGTAACCTACTATACGTTTGTCGTTTTGAAAATGTACGGCAAGCTGTCGAGGTACGTAAAACGTACCTCGACTTTTTCCTATCATTCGTTTAATCGACCTCGTGATCAGTAGATTCAATAATTGATACATTTTTATGTTGGTCATAGGTGAGGGACTGAATTCATCTCTTGCTGATCAGCTAAAATCATGCTGTTTTTGACAAAATTTGAAATGAAAAAGATTATCACATTTGGTGAAATAATGCTTCGGCTGGCCCCTCCTGCAAAGCGTCGGTTTTCCCAGGCGGGTTCATTTGAAGCTATTTATGGAGGAGGTGAAAGTAACGTTGCGGTTTCACTGGCTAATTATGGAATGCCGGTAGAATTTGTTTCCAGGATTCCTCAGAATGATATTGGCGACTGTGCCATAATGGAGCTGCGTAAACGCCAAGTGGGAACAAGACACATCCTTAGGGGTGGCGATCGTTTGGGCATTTACTTTTTAGAAATGGGTGCTGTTTCGCGTGGCAGTAAGGTTGTGTATGATCGAGCTTACAGCGGTATGTCGACCATACGAAAGGGAATGATTGATTGGGAAAGGGTTCTTGATAATGCTTACTGGTTTCATTGGACTGGGATTACACCAGCTTTGTCACAGGGGGCAGCTGATGCTTGCTTAGAGGCTATCCAAACCGCTAATCGGATGGGTATAATGGTTTCTACGGATTTGAACTACCGAAAAAAATTATGGCAGTATGGCAAGTCACCTGCGGAGATAATGCCTGAGCTGGTGGCGGGCTGTGATGTTATTCTAGGTAATGAAGAAGATGCTGAAAAACACTTCGGTATGCACCCTCAAAAGGTGGATGTTACGGATGGTGGTTCGGTAGAAGCTTCGGCCTACCGCTCGGTAATGGTTCAGCTAAAAGACCGTTTCCCGAGGGCAAAGAAAATTATTACAACCCTCAGAGGATCTATTAGTGCATCACATAATTCCTGGGCAGGAACCCTCTATGATGGAACAACATTTCTTACCTCTCAAACCTATCAGATTACCCACATTGTGGATCGCGTAGGTGGTGGTGATAGCTTTATGGCTGGGTTGATCTACGGGCTAATTCACTATCCAGATGATGACCAGAAGGCCCTTGATTTTGCAGTGGCAGCTTCCTGTCTGAAGCATACTATTTACGGGGATGCGAATCTGGTAACGGTTGAGGAGGTTCATAAATTAATGCATGGCGACGCTTCCGGCCGGGTGAGTCGGTAATAGGAGTGCTCCGGAAAACATATAGATATGGCAAAATATAGTAGACTGGAAGTAGCGACAAGGATAAAGCAACAAGGCCTGGTACCGCTCTTTTTTGATGCAGACCCTCAAGTTGGTATTAAAGTGATGGAAGCTTGTTATCAAGGAGGGGCGAGGATTTTGGAATTTACTAACCGCGGAGACTTTGCCCACGAAACGTTTAGGGTCTTACAGCAGTATTGTTTGGGTAATCTGCCAGGACTGATGCTGGGAGTGGGCTCTGTTACCGATGCGGGGACTACGGCCCTCTACCTGCAGAATGGAGCTCAATTCGTGGTGACACCATTATTTAGGCAAGATATTGCCATGGTTTGCAATCGTCGGAAAGTACTTTGGTTGCCCGGGTGTAGTAGTCTGGGTGAGATTGCTAAAGCAGAAGAGGTTGGTGCTGAGATTATAAAGTTATTTCCGGGAAATGTGTACGGGCCTGGTTTTATAAGTGCAATTCGCGGACCGCAACCCTGGACGGATATAATGCCAACAGGAGGGGTAGCACCTAACAAAGAGAATCTTAAGGCCTGGATAGAGGCTGGTGCCTGTGCAGTAGGTATGGGATCAAAATTGATCAAGGTAAATAAAATGGGGCAATATGATTTCCAGGACATCGAAAATAAGGTTCGCTATAGTTTAGATTTAATCGACACGCTTCGTGGTGATACTTCGCCTTAGGTTTTGGTTATGTGGTGCTATCCTGAATTGATAGGGCATACCATAGCTGAAAGTTCAAGTTCTTTAAATGATTTAAAAAAATATCATGAATGAAAAAATTACAATTTTAGGCTTATTAGCGATTCTACTTTTTACAGGATGTTCTCGCAAAGATTCAATAACTGAACAAAGTCCTAATATTATCTTTATTCTTGCGGATGATATGGGCTACGGGGATGCGGGCTGCTATGGTAATACCAATTTGGTACCTACGCCCAATATCGATAGAATTGCAGATGAAGGCGTTCGGTTTACGGATGGGTATGTAACAGCTCCTATATGTGCTCCGGCACGGTATGGCCTGTTGACTGGTGTTTATCAGCAGAAATTTGGGGTGCGTTGGAATGTTGATGCGGCCCTTGATCTTTCTCCATACGGGGTGATGGAAACACCTGACAGTAATCGGATCAAAAAACCTATTGAAGTTATTTCAGAACCATTAGAAAGAGCGGGTTATTCAACAGTTCTGCTAGGTAAATGGAACCTTCCCCAATATCCAACTACCACCTTTGATGAAGCTTATTCGGTTATGCATTTCGTAGGTGAATATTACAAAGATGAGCATGGTGTCTATAAAGGAGTGGATGGAGCGAAGCCTGATCATGCCAAATCTCGGGCTGCCTGGGGACCTACCAATGATCCGGATAATGAATACCTTACAGATCGTATTGGTCGTCAGGCTGCTGAATATATTGACGCACATAAAGACCAACCATTTTTTATGTATGTAGCTTTCAATGCCCCTCATACGCCACTGCATGCCAAAGAAGGACATAAAGCTCAGGTGGAACATTTAGCATCAGAACCATTAAAGTTGTACGGTGCGATGCAGATTTCCATGGATGAAAACATTGGTAAGATATTAGATGCGTTGGATCGAAATGGCCTGACTGAGAATACTATGGTTGCTTTTATGAGTGATAACGGAGCTTCTTTTGCTTATCCGGTAAACTGGCCAGATGAATGGGAAAAAGTATTGCTTGGCAGTAATGGAAAACTACGAGGCCATAAAGGGCAGATGTATGAAGGAGGTATTCGAGTTCCATTTGCTATGCGGTATCCTAAGGTCATACAATCTGGTCAGGTATATTCCCAGCCTGTAAGTGCACTTGACCTGTACCCAACCTTCTGCGCGGCTGCTGGTGCACAACCCAATCACCAGGAGATATTGGACGGAGTGAACCTCATTCCTTTTGTAAATGGTGATAATATGGGCGTACCTCATGATATTTTGTATTGGTATGGTGAGAATGTAGGAGCCGTTCGTGCGGGTAAGTACAAATACTTTTACTATGGAGGCCATACGGAGCTATATGACCTGGAAGCAGATCTTAGTGAATCCAATGATCTGAGTGAGCATATGCCCGGGGTGAAAAAAGAATTGGAAATGCAATATGAAGCCTTTATTGAAAGCTTACCTCCTCCGATCAATCCGAATCGGTATGATAAGTTTAATCCTCCAATAAAACTAAAGCGTTTGGAGGTGGCTTCCAAGTAGAGACTGATCTTTTGGGTTGGAAGAAAAATTGGTTATTATTACAAGTAGTGACATACACACTACTTGTAATAATGCTAAATTGAAGTGTCAGACAAGTTGCCCTACACCAACACTAAAACCTATGCAGATGAATTTCGGGCTTTCGGGTAGTAAGAGGATACTATTCATAACAGGATGGTTTATTTTGAGCCTCAATGCTTTGGTGGCCCAGCAAAATGCTTTTGTTCAGTATGGACTGGAAGAAGGGCTCAGCAGCAGCAAAGTATTCACAACAATCGAAGACGGATTAGGTTTCTTGTGGGTGGCGAGTACTGCAGGCATAGACCGGTTTGACGGGACAAACTTTAAACACTATGAGCTCAGTAACCTGGAACAGATTCGCAAAAGTTCTTTTTACCGATTTTATTTAGCACGTGATAAAGATGACCAAATCTGGCTATTGTCCAATAGTGGGTTACTGTACAAGTACTCGGTTAAAACGGATGATTTTGCTTTGTTCTATGATATGAGAAATCAGATTGGGGGTGATTTGAATGCAAATGGTCTGCTCATTGATCGGCAAGGGACATTTTGGGTCATATCAGAGTTGGGTGTTCATACATTTCTGCCTGCATTATTAGCGTTTGAGCCATTTCAGGATATTGCAGGGAGTATTCATTCCATTGCACAAGACGATGATGACAATTTATACTTTGCAGGAAGTGAGGGGGTTTTTGCTATTAATGATGACTATCAGCTAACTACTCGTTTTTTGGAGGAAAGTCAGAATGCAGTAACCGATATGTTTAGTGGCCGTACCCATTCTCTTTTTGTTGATGAAGAATACGGCAGGCTCTGGATGGGAAATGATCAGCAGGGATTATGTGCATTTGATCTGAGCACGTTTGAATTTTTAAAGCCATCGGGTTTAGAGCACCTCGAAGGGCTGGAAGTAAGGGCTATCAAACAATACACACCAGAATCACTGGTTGCTGGTATTGATGGAGTGGGCCTTTTTATTCTGGATCTGGATACACTCGTACCGATAGATAGTTTTTCTTCACAGAAAGAAGTCCCAAATAGCCTCAGTTCGAATTCTATTTTTGATATCTATGAAAATAAGGATGGGGTGTTTTTTATTTCAACTTTCAGGGGAGGGCTGAACGCGCTTAATCCTTTTCAGTTAAAGATAAATGCACATATTCAAAATGCTGGAGATGTTAACTCTCTTGAAAATTATAACATTCTATCCATTTATGAAATCGAGCCTGGTAAGATTGGCTTTGGCACTTCCAAAGGTGTAAGCATCTGGAATAAAGATCGAAACAGTTGGCAGCATCTTTCGGAGATAGCCAGTAAGAACAATCTTCTCAGTGGATTTGTACATGCCATAGCGGTTGATGAACAAGAAAATTTGTGGACATCCTCTTATACAGATTCAATTATACATTATGTTCCAGATGCGTCTGCAGGATATAGGATATCCAATCAGGTTCCAACCGGATTCAATGATAGAAATGTACATCAGATCTTTCCGTTGGGTAAGCGCGTCTATTTTTCCAATGGTTCATCCGGAGTGATGGAATACGATTTGAAAAGCCGCAAAACCAGATTGTATCCGAAACCTGGGTTACGGGTTATTTCTGCTTTATACAACCGTAAATTAGCTTTGGGGGGAAATGGCGGTTTATGGGTATTAAACACGAAAAGAAATCGTTTTGAAAAACCCAATTTCATTGATTCGTCAATCGTAGATAATCAAATCATTAATACGATGCTTACGGACTCGGATGGCATACTGTGGGTTGGTACTGCCGATCAGGGTGTTTTTAGCATTGACTTTGAAAAAGAAAGAATAAAACAGATTGCTATTGGTGATGGCCTACCTTCCAATTATATTTTTTCAATGGTAGCGTCGGGTAATTCTATATGGTTAAGCACAAATCAGGGGATATCCAGAATAGACGCTAACGGGGATGTGTATAATCTGTTTCAGTCGGACGGGTTGATCTCCACTGACTTTAATAATAATGTTGCCCTTCGTGATTCTGATGGTTTATTATACTTCGGTACTAATAAAGGAGTCATTTATTTTGATCCAGCTGATATAAAACCGGTAAGTATTGCCAAAAACATCGTGCTCACTGATCTGTATGTCAATCATGAATTAACGTTGCCCGGCGACAATTCTCCGTTATCACAAGGTATTAATTCAACGAAGCGAATTGCTTTGTCATACGCCCAAAGTTCTTTTGCTTTAGGGGTAGGTGTTATTGATTTTATCCAGCCAGGTATTGGGAAACTCGAGTGGAAACTGGAAGGGAATGACCAACATTGGATATCATACGATAAAGTTGACCGGATTCATTACACCAATGTAGGAGCAGGAACATATACTTTTCGCGTTCGAATGGTGAATGAAAAAGGTAGGGTGATTGCGAATGAAAAAAAAGTAGAGTTTATTATCAGCCCTCCATTTTGGAGAGCGCCTCTGGCTTTTGTCATTTATATTATTCTTGTTGGATTGATTGTATTTGTTGTGGTTTACTTTGGTAATATGAAGATAGAGTCTAAAAAATCAGAAGAACGCTTACACTTTCTGATAAATATGGCTCATGAAATGAAAACACCACTTACTTTAATCAAAGCACCTATTCAGGAGACCCTCAAAAGCTATGGGGATGATGTGGCAATCAGCCAAAACCTAAATATTGCATTGGAGAGTGCCGACAGGCTACAAGACCAGATGATTCAATTCCTAGATTTCCGAAAATTTAAGTTGCGTCGAAAAGCAATGGTTTGGGATACCATACATATGCAACAGTATTTTGATGATAAAGAACTGGCTTATCGCGTGCTTTGTGAGCAAAAAAAATTGAACTTAACGTTTGAAATATCCAGTCGTAAGATTTGGGTGAAAACGGATCAAAAAATAATTGATGTTGTTATTAGTAACCTCATTTCAAATGCAATTAAGTATACCCGTGAGCATGGGCTTATTCACGTGAAATTTGACGTTACAGACCAGACTTGTTCTGTGACTATAAAAGATACAGGTATCGGTATTCCAAGGTCTCAGCAAGGGAGAATATTCAGGCTTTTTTATCGAGCTCCCGAAGCCCAGGAATCGGGTATTCCGGGTAGTGGTGTCGGGTTAGTATTAGCATCTGATTTAGCAAAAAAGATAAATGGGAAAGTTGAACTGGTGAAAAGCTCATATAGTGGGTCTGTATTCAAGTTTTCCTTTCCTTTTACACCCGCAAGTCCAAGTGAAATTGCTGCTGTTGAACGTACGGAATTCGTAAAAGGGGAACAGGTTTGTGACGATCAAAACAAACCTAAGATTCTCTTTGTAGAAGATGATGAACAATTGCGCAAATATGCTGAATCACAACTCCAGGCTAAGTATCAGGTGTCAACAGCTATCGATGGAAGTATCGCCCTTGAAAAGGCAAATGAATTCATGCCCGATGTGATTATATCTGATGTGTCGATGCCGAAAATGAACGGCCGGCAGTTATGCATGAACCTCAAGCAGAATATGGCTACCTGCCATATCCCAGTCATTCTTCTAACCGGATTGTCTTCCAAAGAGAATATCGTTCAGGGGCTTGAAAGTGGAGCAGATGCCTATATAACCAAACCTTTTGAGTTCGATATCCTACACAAAAAAATCGAAAGCCTTCTTGAAAACCGGCAAATCATTAAACGCAAGTTTCTTCAATCTGCCGAAGAGGAAGAAAGCTTTATGTTTTCCAATAAACTAGATCAGGCTTTTATCGATGACATCACTCGATACATTGAAGAGAACCTAAGTGATCCCGAACTTTCTGTTAATGAACTTTGTGCACTCGTTGGTATGAGCCGTTCTGCCTTTTACCACAAACTCAAACTGCTCATTGATTTGTCCCCTGCTGACTTGATTCGTTCCATACGTTTTAAAAATGCAGTAGCCTTGCTTAAAGATCCAAATAATAGGATTGGTGAAGTAGCTTATTCGGTTGGTTTTTCAGATCCTAAATATTTTAGCACTAGCTTCAAAAAATATTTTGGGAAAAGCCCTTCGACTTTTGTTGCTCAATTGAGAAACCACAAGTTGGAAGACTAATGATACTCGGGGAGGATTCCTAAGTATTGAAGTAACATAGCGTCTGATGTCTTAACAGATGTTGGCTTCATCACTTTCAAGTGATACGTTTTTTTCGAAGCCGACTCAGTTGGGTAGGTGTAATGCTCAGATAGGATGCAATATGATATTGGGCTATAGCTTGGTCTAAATTTGGGAATCGTTCTTTAAAAATCTCATAACGCTGGGTAGCGTCCAAAAGCGCCATTTCAAGTTCCTTCTGCTCTTTTTCCAAAAAATAATGCTCTGCTATCTTACGACCTAACCTTTCAAAATCGTGAAACTTGGTGTATAAATGCTCTAATGCTGAATATTTAGCCGTCCATATGGTGCAATTCGTTAGGGCTTGTTGGGGTATTTGGTTTCTTTTTTTGGTTAGTAATGAGGTATAAGCGCCGATCAGACTTGGACCCACAAAAAATTGTTTGTTGTATTCTTTACCATCATTATTGGTAAAAAAGGCCCGCACAACACCTGACTCCAAAAAGGCAACTTCTTTGGCGTATTGCCCTTCTTCAATGTAGTAGGCATGAGCCGGCAATGACTTAGGAACAAAATGAGAAGATACCTCTTGCCAAGTCGTACTGGATAAGGGGGATATAGCATGGAAATACGCTTGTAATGATTGCATATTATTAGTCTGTCATCTGTTCGGAATTTGGTGTCGTCTCACCTTAGTTAGATTTTCAAAATAAGCATGTTGGTTGGTGTGACCAAGCATTATTAGAATCCGGATAGTAGCGCTACACTGATCATTAGCCTATCCTTTGGTCGGTTTTTACGCCATTTAGTCCAAGCTTTATCTTGCTTTGTTGCGGAATTAAAGAATGGGTTCCAAGGCATTTAAGGCAGTAAAACAACGCAACGAAACGTGGCCGTGCACGGATAGGTACTTATTGGGGGATATACCTATATGGATGCACTTTTATCATACTGGGATTAGAAAAGATATCCCATGGTTTGTGGCATCATATTGACGATGATATGAATAATGATCGGAAATAATAAGGAGCCAGTTCGTTCTTTGACGAGTGCTAATACAAAACCAATAATACCTGTATATATAAAAGGAACCCAACTCATAGATATTTCAAAGGCATTGGAAATATATAGTCCATGCCACAGGCCAAAGATTACGGCAGTTATGATAGCTCCCATACCAAAATTAATTTTTCCAATTTTGTAATTAGGGACAAAAACCATACTCAGTAGTGTTAATAAAATACCCCGACAAGTAATTTCTTCCACTACGGATGGCATTGTTAATTGAAATAGGATATTCTCGATGCTTGTTTGATATCTGCCGATAAAAATACAATAAGCAAACATGACCAGAATGAATGTCGCCGTTGTCCAAAGAGAAAAGCGAAGGGAACCTTCGTTTTGTTTGGTGGTCATACCGAATTGCGCTAAAGGAATTTTTTTGTAAAAAAGGAAAAAAAGTATAGCAAGGATATAACTATATATTTTTCCACTCCAGTTCATATCTAAGTGCATAAAATCAAAAGCGGGGAACTCGATCGGCAGGGCGGTCACCAGCATATCCAAAATAGCATAAATCGTGAACGCTATAATATACTCCTTATAAGGCGGTTGCTGTTTCTTACCGATGAAGAATAGGGGTAAAACAATTATCAGATAGGCAATAGGGGTGGACAGGATACTCATCTTGAAAATCTAGTTTTAAACGGACTAGGAAATTTATCAGGGATTAGGATTTGATTATCAAGAACAAACTTGAGACACTTTACAACAGTAACTTTTTATTTTGGTTTACCTGACTCCTTTTCATGCTATAATTAAGCGTTTTTCGGAGTCCGCAGGATGAATGGTTATTCGTTTTGCTTGCGAATAAGCAGCAGTACTGCTTATAGTGGTTTCTCATATTCAGGGTTCAGGATAACCGGGATAGGTGCGTTCGTTTCTTTCCACCATATTTTAAGGTGCTGGAGCAACTCATTCGTTTTGTTGGGTCGTTCAACTGCCAGGTTGTTTTTTTCTTCAATATCTGTCGTCAGGTTATAGAGTTCAACACCGTTGTCCTCGAAATAATAGTGGAGTTTCCATTCACCAAGACGTATGACTGAACCCGGACGGGTTCGAAAGAGGGGGTCTCGATTTTCGTTATTCTGCTTTTTATATGCTTGTAAATATATTGGGAAATGCCAGAAAAGCGGCCTACTATATGCTTGTTCTTTTCCGGTTAAAATCGGTAGTAGATTTTCACCATCAAAATTGGTGACCGCACCATGAATACCTGTAGCTGCCAGAATGGTAGGAAATAAATCTAGGTTGGTAATGGGAACATTATGTTGGGTGTTGGCTTCGATTTTTCCTGGCCACACAAAAAAGAATGGTTCACGAATTCCGCCTTCGTAGTAACTCCCTTTTCCTGCTCGTAATGGTTTTTGTTGGGTTATTCCGTACAGGCCACCATTATCGGAGGTGAAGATGATCAGTGTATTATGAAATACACCCTTTTTTTTAAGGCTTGATATGAGCAAACCAATGTTTCTGTCCAGATTTTGAATCATGGTAGCGTATTTCGCATTTTGCTGACCTTGGGATGGAGGTTTATTTTTATACTTATCAAGTAGATGATCAATAGGTTGAATGGGGGTGTGTACAGCATAAGGTGCATAATGCAAAAAGAAA
>JABSSK010000093.1 GCA_013214265.1 Saprospiraceae bacterium
CGGAGTATAAACGTGTAATCGAGCTCCAGGTGGAAGGTAAAAATCATCGTAAAACAGTCCTAAGCCATGAGCTCCTGAAGCGGTGATCGTCAGCTGCCAAATACGATCTCCTCCATCCAACTCCACCCATCTACCAGCCTCTGACAAGCGAATATCAGCGTGTACAGGCGCCGCAAAACGCTCACCCGGAAAACGCAGATCTTCACGCTCCAGCTTTGCCCTATTTATTTGTGGAACCATCACTTCAGGTATAGAAATCTGATTCAGCTTATGGCGAATCGACACATCGTAGGATCGAGGCTTTTCTTGTAACACAGGCTGAGCAAAAGAAAGGCAGGGGAATAGCCCAACCAGAAGTATGGCAATAAAAATCTTATCCAGTGTAATCATGGATTGTAGTTTTGGGATTGTCTTTAGCAATAAACGTAAAAATACATAATCTTAATACAAAAACCCCGTCCTACCTTGCTTGGTGTAGAACGGGGATTTCATTCTTATTCCTGATCGAATTACAATCCAAGAACTTCCGTTCCCTGATTAAAAACGACATCCACCGGAATACCGGCGGCTAATAAAAGGTCAAGGTCACTTTGCAATTGTGCATTAATCACCCCTTTTTCCATAACCAAACTGGCTACCCCCTCATAATCACCGTTACCCTGTAAGGTTAATATCCGTTGTGATAATGACGTACTAGCTTCTTCTAATTTAGCAAAGTCAACCCTATAAGTTCCATCTTCAAGGCGTTGAAAAGCGCCTTTCTCTGCAAAATAATTAAACCGGATCATGTTGGCCTTACCGTGCGCACTACTTGCACCAAAACGAACTGACCGAAAAATACCTGCCATAAACGTAGTGTAGTAAGACCTCAAGTCTCCTTCAAGTTCACCCTGTTCATGCAGCTGTTTTATCATATAAAGCCCAAGAATATCAGCTTTCCCTTCTTCCAGTGCGGAAGCATGTTCTTTAAGTGCCTCACGGACCGTTCCTTTTCCGTCAATAGTATTTTTGATCCCTAAGCCATGGGCTACTTCATGAAACATTGTGTTACCAAAAAACGCATCAAAAGTAATAAAGTCTCTCTGTTCGGGTGTAATCAGCTTATCCGCAATGGGTAGCATGATTTTCTCAAATTTGGCTCGCATTGCATTTTTTAATTGTAATCGACGCGATCCTTTTTGCTGTTGTACTTCTTCATCATTAGGAAGATTAATTGCAATTGTTTTACTACCAGAATTACAATCTCCCGCATAATAGACCACATCATAGGCGCTGAGGTCCGCATCCCGGCCAGGCTTATCTTGTTTGTATACCTCCGTAACTGGAAGCCCCTCCTGCAGTGCTGGTAAAAACGCAGCATACTTAGCTAATCGTTCGCTCCACTCCAGATCTTTCACAAGAACATAAGCCTCGTGTGCTGCTTTATATCCGAACAATTGATCCTCATACGTTTCTATTGGGCCAATCACTATATCAATTGGATTGGTCTTCATATCCATCCAAGCCAAATCACTGGGCTGATAATCATCATTCAATAACGCCTCAGCCCGCAATGTCAAGTAAGTTTTCAACCCAGAATCCTCTGCTAATTCCGCAGCCTCCATCAGGAGTTTACTGGCACTTGCTACTTCCTCTTTGAACTGCTCATGATAAGGAATCGTAATTAAAGCCCCTTGCTCATCTCGGCGTAAAAAAGTGTATAAACTTGTTTTATCCGTCAGATCAGCTGCCTCAAATTCCGCTTTTGTCATATCCGCTGGATAGTAATTTGCTCCCGCTGGCTTATCAGCAACTCCAGAAACAAAAGGCGCATTGTTAGCTAGTCGATCATAGGGCCCATAATTGATTTTTGCGAAAGCCCGATAATCATCATCTGGCATAGCGGTCAGGATAGCTTCTTTATCTCCATAAGCTTCGTACCAGAAAAGATCATCCATAATTTTGGCTGCTTCTATTGCTTTACCCACCATTTCTTTTTGCTTACCCGTCAGATGAGATAAATCCGAGGTCAGCGCAACCGTAGTATATTTATCTAATAGATCTTGCACCGGCACTTCACCGGCTTCAACGGCTAAATCCTCCGTATTACTTTCCGTTTCCATGCTAATACACGAAGGAAGCATCGCAATAGATGCTATAAATACAATCCAAAATGAAACCCGCATCATATTTAATGTTTATTCTGATTTATATTTTTCAAACCACCCTAGAATATAACTCACCTTATTAATCAAATTGCTGGGCCGCGCTACAAAGCCGTGCCCAGCTCCCTGAATACGAGCCATTGCAGAAGGAACTTTACGAAGTTTAAGCGCAGCATAATATTGCTCCGTTTCGGACATAGGCGTCCGATAATCTTGTTCTCCAGTTAGTAACATAGTTGGTGTATTCACATTACCCACCAAAGAAATAGGTGATCTCTTCATATAATGCTCCAAATGTTCCCACGGATATCCTGGAAACCAGTACCGATAGAAAAAAGCCGGATTATCAGCATGGAGCACAAAACTGTACCAGTTAATGACTGGTTTAGCCACCACAGCAGCTCGGAACCTATCCGTTTTTCCAACTATCCAGGCAGTTAGTACACCACCGCCTGAACCACCAGTTACATACAACTGATCTTCATCAATGTACCCTTGATCCATAACTGCATCCACACCCGAAATCAAATCATCATAGTCCTGATTGGGGTAATTGTGATGAATCAAGTTACCAAAAGCTTTACCATAGCTCGTACTGCCACGAGGATTGGTATACAGAACTACGTACCCGGCGGCAGCAAACAATTGTACCTCCAAAGAAAAGCGATCCCCATAATTGGAAAAAGGGCCACCATGAATTTCAAGAATTAACGGATACTTTTTGTTGGGATCAAAATGAGGGGGTTTGCAAATCCACCCTTGAATACGTCGACCATCATAACTCGATGTAAACCATATATCCTCCACCCGGCCCAAGGTTTTATGGGCAAATAAGTCCTGATTCACTTCTGTAAGTCGATTGCCTGCTGTTTTATCCTGCCCTACTGCAAGGTCAGCCGGATGATCCGGCGTTGAATGCGTATACGCAAAACGTCCATCCTGAGCTACGGAGAAGGTACCACCCGCATAAGGACGCCCCAATGACATTCCGCCGACGTTGTTAGTTAGCGTTTCCACTTCCCCCGAAGTAGGATCAATACGAGCAATCTTTGTGTTTCCTTCTTTGTCATATTGAAAATAAAGACCCGAATTTACCCACTGTACATTCGAAATATTATAATCAAACTGATCACTAATACATGACCGCTTACCGGAGCGTTGGTCCATAATATATAGCTGGTTCGGCTGGTAACCTAAATATTCATCGTCATAACCAGTGTATGCTATACGACTACCGTCAGGGGATATGACCGGATTATTGTCAGGGCCTACTCGATCTGTAAGCTCCTCTAATTCGCCGGTATCCAGATCTAAACGATATAATTCAGAATTTACAGGTTGGTATTCTGCGTCCTCATGCCTGTTAGCTGATAGCACCAATGATTTGCTATCCGGTGCCCAACTAAAGGCATTATGGTTAAAATCACCTGATGTCAATTGCCGAGCGTGCCCACCTTCCCCACGGATTAAATAGATATGACTGAACGATTTCTTGAGCATACCGCTGCCATCAGCGCGATAGCGCAATTGATCAATATACGTTGGTCTGTCTTCCCATTTTGCTCCTTTGGGTGGCGTTGGTAAGGAAACGATCGACTCCGTTTTAACGGGTATTGAACCCCGAAATGCAATATGCTGGCCATCAGGAGACCAAGATATTCCAGATGGTGAAAAGGTAAGCTGAGTCAACTTAACCGATAAGCCTGAATCCAAATAATAACAATGAATTTGATTGGATCCGCTCTCATTGGACAAATATGCCAGACGTTTTCCGTCCGGCGACCACCGTGGACTGCTATAGCGATATGGTCCCGTTAAAATAGGATAATGCGCTTCACCAGTAAAGTCCGTAAACCATATTCCAGAGGTAGAACCGTCTTTCATAATGTCACGGCCATTACGTACATAGGCAATACCTTGACCAGCAGGTTCTATTTGAGGGTCACTAACGTATTCAATATCAAATACATCTAAAGGTTCCAATACATCCTGATGCTGGGCATACAATGTAAGGCAACACCCAACCATGGCAATAATAAATACAAAGCGCTTCATACAATACATTTTTTTCTGAATGTAGCACTTTCAGGATATAAAAAGAAGAAGCACGTTATTTACGATTCAACTATTGCCCATAAATAAAACTCGTTGCTGAGCCATTCACTTGATTGACATGTAATCGGAAGTCAGCATCTCCATAGCTGGATTTATAGGCTGAAAAAGGAATATCTTGGAGAGCTCCCCGAGATTCCGCAACCCTGGCTTTCGCCTCTACTATATCGTTTTCTGTGTATGAGAAGACCCGCTCTTCAATGTTACCATTTTCTAAATTTGCGAACTCTTGAAGACGTACAATACGCCGATCAAAGAAAAAATAAACCTGTTCGCCACCACTGTATATAGCCCGCAGTAAAGCGGGGGACTGGTCAATATAATAGGCATATATTTCCCAGTTATCATCTCCTGGAGTAATTGAAATAGTGCCTCTTTCTTCTAAGTCATCTTGCTTAGCCTCTATATCCATCACTATTTCTTCTATTCCTGCTAAGGATTCTGGAAGATCCTTGAGTTCATATAACCGATCGGGAGTTTCGTTTTGTTTTTCATTCGTCTGGCAAGAACATATCAATACCATCATCGCCAAGGTAATAATCAGAGAATGCTTCATCTTTAGGATTTGAATTAAGGGTTTAAGAGTTAACCAGAGTCTACCTGGGGTATAGCTCCAATAAGCAGCTCAAATCGGACTCTGACACTGTTTAATTTTAGGGGTGCAATATAGCCAATGCTTCATTTGTCAAGGAAACAAACGGTTTGAGAAGTGTAATTTATTTTACAAATATCTCAAAAAAATCACGTTAATCACGTGACTCCAAACTCAAGGCATACAGAACACCTGCGGTATTAGGGGGCAACTGAATTCGCTGACCCCGCACCCGTTGGATACCTGACAATTTCACTTGATTTCCATTCAGTACTTGCATCCATTCGCCTGCAGGCAATGTTTGTAGGGCCAACGTATCACCTCCATTATACGCAACGACGATGTGTTCCCAAGGGTCCCCTACCGAACGGCCAAACAAACGAAAAGCAACTACATGATCCGATTCCGTTTCCAAGAAAGTTAGATGCTGACGGATATCCGCTGCAGACTGCAACCGAAAAGCAGGATGTTCTTTCCTCAATCGAATCAAGCCTTTTACGTATTCAACTGTTTCTTTATGCTCATCCTTCCGACTCCAGTCAATCTGATTGATCGCATCAGGTGATTCATAAGAATTCTCTATACCATCTTTAGTACGCAGAAATTCTGTACCGGCGTGCAGAAAAGGCACACCTTGGGCAGTCAGAACAATGGTTAACGCTAACCGATGCATTTTTATGCGTTGATCTAAAGGCACATCCGGACGAGACAGTTCCAACCGATCCCACAACGTATGGTTATCATGACAGGAAGCATAGTTAATGGTTTGTGCTGGCACCTCAGCCCACGCCGAATCGGAGTAATTTACAGCACTGTAATCCACCTGAGGATGAAAAGTAGATGCGACTACACCAAACTTAATACTTTCTGTAAGTCCCTTTTTTCCACTAACAAAACCGGGCTGGTCATGTGTAAATACATGCCCTTTTATCGCATCGCGTAAATCATCACTAAAAGCAGCCACACCAGCCATTTGATGGATGTATTTTTTAAGTGCCCGATCATGATCGGGAAGGGGTGATTCGCCAGCTGTCCATCCTTCTCCATAAACAAAAATGGACGGATCAATACGATGAAGGGTTTGGGCAACCTCACGCATCGTTTCTTGGTCGTGAATACCCATCAAATCGAACCGAAAACCATCCAGATGATATTCCTCAGCCCAATAAGCAACCGATTCGACAATAAGTTTTCGCATCATAGCCCGATCTGAAGCGGTTTCATTACCACAACCAGAGGCATTAGAAAACCCACCACTATCCGTTTGGCGGTAGTAATACCCCGGAACCAATTGATTCAAATTAGATGTTTCCGTGTAACCTGTATGATTATATACTACATCTAAAATCACTCGTATTCCACGCCTGTGTAAGGCCTGAACCAGTTGCTTAAACTCAGTAATTCGAGCAGCTCCATCATGAGGGTTTGTTGCATAACTGCCCTCGGGAACATTATAATGCTGAGGATCATAACCCCAGTTATATTTGCCTTCTTCCAGGGCTGTTTCATCGATACTTTTAAAATCAAAACTAGGCAGGAGGTGAACATGAGTTATTCCCATCTCAGATAAATGATCCAATCCTGTCGACTGACCCGCAGTGCCTACTGTACTCTTTTCAGTAAAAGCTAAAAATTTACCTCGATTCTGCATTCCAGAGGTTTCAGCTATCGAAAAATCCCTGACGTGCACTTCGTATATTATCATATCGGTAGGCGCACGCAGTGCCGGCCGGCGATCACCCGCCCAACCTGTAGGGTCTGTGGCATCCAAATTAATAACCTGTCCCCTTTTTCCGTTAGCACCTACTGCACGCACATAAGGATCAGCTACTTCTTGCAACCAAACACCTTTCTGTTGCGTCTGAAATGCATAATATTTTCCAGCAAGGTCACCTTTTAATTTCACATACCAGGTGCCGCTTTCTGAAGGATCCAAAGCAACAGTACGAATTGGCTTACCGTCCAGATCATGATCATAGATATGAAGCTGAACAGCTTCAGCTGAAGGTGACCACACTCTGAATTGGCTTTCATTAGGGCTGTAGGTCAGTCCCAGATCATCCCCCGTATATATGGGATATTCTGCAAAAGATTGATAGAGCATAGCGGGCGTTTGACATGCGGTTACTAAAAAAAGTAAGACCCCTAGTGGAAAGAATAATTTCATCTGCATCGCATTTATTGCACCAAAACTAATAGATAATTTCAGAGATAAACAAACGAAATTATTATTACCGAATTAATTCTGCACATCACCCTCATCCAAGTACTTTTTCATATAAGAGCCCGACACGTTTATCCCATAAAGTGGTACAAACGTAGATAGAACTCTTGTTCACATCATTTATGTCTTATTTTAGAAGAATACAAAATCAATAACATATATGCTCACTTGCAAACCTTTATTTAACCGCTGCTTATTCGCTTTGGCAGCAATGTCGGTTTCTTTTTTCAGCTACAGCCAAGAAGTAATCCTTGACAACAGCTTATTGTGGAAAATTGAGGGCTCTGAACTCGATCATCCCACCTATTTATTTGGCACCATACATGCTATTAGCCAGGATGATTTCTTTATGCCTAAATCTGTAGAAAATGCTTTCAGCGGAAGCCAACAGATTGTTCTTGAACTCGATATGGATGATCCACAAATGGGCATGCAACTGATGCAAGGTGCAGCCATGTCGGACGGTAACACCCTCGATAAGCTAATGGAACCTGCTGCCTATGCTATTTTGGATTCACTGATTCAAAAAAATACGGGCGTGGGTGCTGCTATGTTCAATAATTGGCAACCTATGTTAGCCTTCTCACTCATCGTCCAGGAATTTATTGAAGGGAAAATGGCTTCCTACGAATTAGCATTTGTCGAAATGAGTAAAGAAGCACAAAAAGAAATCCTCGGCCTTGAAACTGTACAAGAACAAATCAATGCAATCGCAAATATTACCTATCAGGATCAGGCAAATTACCTCCATGAGCAGATCATGGATTTGGATAATAACAAGGTATTATTCAAAACTATGGTTGACCTCTACGTCAATCAGAAAATAACGGACTTGGAAGATTATATTGTAGAATCAAACGGAGGAGACGAGTTGGCCGTTCATTTGCTAAAGGAGCGAAATGAAAAATGGATCGATCGAATGATTGAAATGAGTGCGCAAAAACCTACATTTTTTGCTGTAGGCGCAGGTCACCTTGCCGGTGAAAACGGAGTCATTCGTTTGCTCCGAAAAGAAGGATATAGCGTAACAGCTGTTAAATAATAAGGGATTCCCGGGATAGTGCAGGTAGAATTCATTTTTCTATTTTATATTCTTACCTAAAAGCATACCGATGAAACAAAGGAATCTTTTTCTGGTCATTTGTCTTTTTAATCTAATCGGCTGCACTACACCTCAGCCTTACACGGGCGAAGGAAATACCTCATTCGCGGTTATGGCCTATTACATTCCCAATGATGTATTTCCACCCGACCAACTTCCACTGGACCGACTTACCCATATTATTTATGCCTTTTCCCATGTGGTGGACGGAGAAATGGCCTTTCGCCATCAGCAAAACGATTTGTTGCTACAAAATTTGGTCGCTCAAAAAACGAATTTCCCTGATCTAAAGGTCATGATTGCATGTGGTGGCTGGGGTGCCGATGGCTTCTCCGATATGGCAAGTACACCCCATAACCGCGAAAAGTTTATTCGGAGTACCATTGCGTTTGTTGAACGCTATCAATTGGATGGTGTAGATATCGATTGTCAAAATCCTGTAAATCCAACAACAGGTACCCGTGCAAGACCTGAAGACACTCAGAACTTTACCGCTCTCATGAAAGGGCTACGGGAAGCACTCGACCAATTAGACCGCCCACAAACATTATCATTTGCATCAGCGGGCTGGGAAGGATACTACGATAATGTGGAGGTCCAAAAAGTTATGCAATATGCTAATTACATGAATATTATGACCTATGACCAGGTGGTGGGCACCTCTCCTACTACTGGTCACCATACGGCATTGGGTCTTATTGAAATGGAAGATTTAGCCGCCACAACGGTGTTAGATACCCTTGATAAATATAATCCCGGATTCTATCCACATTCCGCTGAAGGTATAGTGAAATTCTTACTCGACCAGGGCGTACAGCCACAACAAATGATTATTGGAGGTGCTTTTTACGGACGTGCTTGGAAAGGCGTAAATCCTACCAATCAAGGTTTGTATCAGGCTAATCAAGGAACACACACAGGTTGGCTTGCCTATCAGAAAATTCGTGCTGAATACGAGAACAAAAATGGATTCAATCGATTTTGGGATCCCGTTGCTAAAGCGCCTTACCTATTTAGTCCCACAGAACGTATTTTCATTACTTATGATGACCCAGAATCTCTAAAGCAAAAAACCATTTATGCGCAAGAACAAAACCTAGGTGGCATCATGTTTTGGCAGCTAAGTCTCGATACCCCGGGGGAGTATGGTCTTTTGGATGCAATCTGGAAAGAAGTGGAAAAATAAAAAGGCTTAGCGTCTTTTGATCTTCTGCAAAAGAAAACCAATGATGGATAGATTTGGTAGCCCGTACGGGAATCGAACCCGTGTTTCAGGAATGAAAATCCTGCGTCCTAACCCCTAGACGAACGGGCCATATATTATTTTTGAAGAAAGAAAATGAAAAATGTACATTTTCTAACCAAAGCCGCTTGCGCAATTTAGTAGCCCGTACGGGAATCGAACCCGTGTTTCAGGAATGAAAATCCTGCGTCCTAACCCCTAGACGAACGGGCCATTTTTTCAACGACATTCAATTAACCAGTAAATTAGCTTAGGTGCTTTAATTTTTGGTTAACTGCTTGTAAAAAGTTTGGGAAAGTCATTTCTAACCCTGACCTTTTTTCAAAGGCGATGCAAATATAGAATCTTTCAGAAAATAAGGGAAATATTCTCTCAAAAAAATAGATGTCAAAGTGGGTTTCTTAATTTAGAGAAACCTGAACATCATGTAGCTTTCATTTTATCCGATTTAGATAACAACAGGATTGCTAGATAGTTCCCGATTTGGATATTATTGTTACTTTTACACTAAGTGTATGAAAATTTTAAACCAATCCACATATGGCTAAGAAAAAAATCGCTATTAATGGTTTTGGTCGCATAGGACGACTAACCTTTCGCAACCTGCTAAAAAATAACCAGGTTGAAGTTGTTGCCATCAATGATCTCACGGACAATGCCACATTAGCTCACCTATTGAAATACGACTCTGCTCAGGGGCCTTTTGCTGGGACGGTTGAAGCTACTGAGGACAAACTAATCGTGAACGGTGTTGAGATTACAGCTTTAGCTGAACGCAATCCAGAAAACTTACCATGGGCTGACCACGGTGTTGATTTGGTATTGGAGTGTACCGGAATTTTCCGTACGAAAGAACAAGCAGGTTTACACCTCAAAGCAGGTGCTAAAGATGTTGTAATTTCTGCTCCAGGTAAAGGGGATGGTATTCAAACCATCGTGCTGGGCGTTAATACGGATGAGCTTGACCGCCGCGCCAATATATTTTCAAATGCATCTTGTACGACTAACTGTCTTGCTCCGGTGGTTAAAGTAATGGACGAGAACTTTGGCATCGTCAATGGTTCTATGACAACAATTCATGCGTACACGGCGGACCAACGTATTCAGGATGCGCCCCACAGTGATTTACGCCGTGCGCGTGCTGCTGCGTTCAACATTGTTCCTACTAGTACGGGAGCGGCTAACGCTGTTGGCAAGGTGTATCCAACGGTAAAGGGTAAGCTATTTGCCATTGCCGTGCGGGTTCCAGTGATCACAGGTTCCATGATTGAACTAAATATTGTGGTTGACAAAGTACCTACTGCAGAAGAAGTAAATGCAAAATTTAAGGAAGCAGCCGAAGGCCCAATGGCAGGTGTTTTACAATATTGCACCGACCCTATTGTTTCGAGTGATATCGTACGTAACCCCCATTCATCTATCTTTGACTCTTTGATGACAGACGTGAATGGTAATATGGTCAAAATAGTGAGCTGGTACGATAATGAAGCAGGCTACTCTGCTCGTCTTGCTGATTTAGCTGGCTTAATTTTATCGTAATAAGCCAAATAAAACTTTCGTAATAGCCTGTTGATCATATTTTTAATCAGGCTGTTACGATAGTTTTTTAACTACTATCTCTCCATAAGGATTTGTTTTCTAACCTCACTAAACCAAACCTTCATGACCCTCAACTACTCCGGTAAAAAAGCCTTGGTGCGTGTAGATTTCAATGTACCGCTAAACGCTGATCACCAGATTACTGACGATACCCGCATGCGTGCAGCCCTACCCACGATTATGCATATTCTGGAACAGGGTGGATCAGCCATTTTAATGTCTCATCTGGGTCGTCCTGGTAAAAAAACGTTACCTGATGGCTCGATCGATACCCCTACTTTTACGCTGGAACATCTGGTAACTCACCTCCAAGATTTAACAGGAGCTCCTGTACATTTTTGTCCGGAAACTATTGGTGAAATAGCTACGCAAAAAGCGTCTCAGTTGCAGGCTGGTGAAATCCTTCTGCTTGAGAACACTCGGTTCAACTCTGGTGAGAAAAAAGGGGATGAAGCTTTTGCAAAAAGCCTTTCCGAATTGGCAGATTTCTATGTGAATGATGCTTTTGGAACTGCGCATCGAGCGCATGCATCAACAACTACGGTTGCTCAGTTCTTTGATAAGGGGCAGAAAGAATTTGGCTTTTTGATGGAAAATGATATCAAAAATGCCCACAAAGTACTCTCCCATCCTGAACGCCCTTTAACAGCTATCGTCGGTGGGGCAAAAGTTTCGGATAAGATTCTTCTTCTGGAGCGATTAATTGACTTCGTTGATAATCTAATTGTTGGTGGTGGGATGGCCTATACCTTCATGAAAGCTGGAGGTGGTTCAATTGGTAATTCTTTAGTTGAAAGTGACAAGCTAGATTTAGCACGTAAACTTGTAGAGAAAGCACAGGAAAAAGGGGTTCAATTATTGTTACCAGTCGATTCCATCATTGCTGATAAGTTTGCAGCCGATGCCAATACGGATACGGCACCATCTAATGCGATACCTGAGGGCTGGATGGGTTTAGATATTGGCCCTGACGCACGTGCTGTATTCAGTGAAGTTATTAAAAGCTCCCGAACCATTTTATGGAATGGCCCTATGGGTGTATTTGAGATGGAAGCTTTCGCCCAAGGGACACTAGCTGTCGCCGATGCTGCTGCGGAAGCTACGGACGGAGGAGCTTTTTCTTTAGTAGGCGGTGGTGATTCTGTTGCTGCAGTGAATAAGAGCGGGATCGCAAATAGGATCAGTTTTGTTTCGACTGGTGGCGGAGCGATGCTCGAATTTTTGGAAGGTAAGGAACTGCCGGGTATAGCTGCGATGTGATAGTGAGCTCCTCACTATAGTGAGGAGCTCACTACTAAAACCCACCCCTAAAACGCATTAACACCATTTACCGTTGTATACTTGAAACTAATCTTCTT
The DNA here is from genome assembly GCA_013214265.1 of Saprospiraceae bacterium. Taxonomy (GTDB): domain Bacteria; phylum Bacteroidota; class Bacteroidia; order Chitinophagales; family Saprospiraceae; genus DT-110. Next base: position 12,375 of record JABSSK010000093.1, read on the forward strand.
ATCCGGATTGATGATTTTGAAGGCGGATTGGCACATCAAAGTGGCCTCGTGAAACCCGCAAAGAATAAGCTTAAGTTTACCAGGATAGGTATTGATATCCCCTACAGCAAAGATGCCAGGAACATTCGTGCTGTAGTCAAAAGTATCCACCTCAATAGCATTTTTGTTAATGTTTAAGCCCCAGTCTGCAATGGGCCCTAACTTAGGAGATAACCCAAACAATGGAATGAAGTGGTCTGTATCTTTTGTCAATTCTCCTTTCTCCTTATGCTTGATGCGTACATTCGCTAAATGACCGTTCCCGCCCAAGCCAATGGCCTGCGCATCGGTCATCAAATCAATTCTACCTTGCTCGGCGAGTTGAAATACTTTTTCTACAGAATCCGGTGCACCCCGAAAACCCTTACGGCGATGGATTAACGTGACCTCCTTAGCTACATCTGCTAAAAAGATTGTCCAGTCTAAGGCCGAGTCGCCACCACCAGCAAGTACTACCCGCTTATCCCGGTATACTTCCGGGTCGCGAATGATATACTCTACACCTTTATCTTCAAAACGTTCTAGGTTTTCGAGTGGTGGTTTACGTGGTTCAAAAACACCAAGTCCTCCGGCAATACAAATAACAGGTGCTTCGATCTGTGTACCTCGGTTAGTTGTCAGTCGAAAATGATTGTTCTCCAATCGTTCAATACCTTCTGCTCGCTCCCCTAAGGTAAATCCTGGCTTGAAAGGTTCAATCTGAGCCATTAACTGATCCACCAGATCCCCTGCCAGAATGGAAGGATAACCCGGAATATCATAAATAGGCTTTTTAGGATATATCTCTGTTAACTGACCACCTGCTTGCCCTAGCGAATCCACCAAGTGGCAACGCATTTTAAGAAGACCCGCTTCAAATACAGTAAACAATCCTACGGGGCCCGCCCCTACTATTAAAATATCAGTCTTAATCATTTCAAATTATTGATCCTTCCCAATTTGGGCAAAAATAAAACAAAATAATCACCCATGGTATACCTAATAATTAGTAATACCATACCTAAAACTCTAATTAAACTACCTGGATGAAATACAATCTAATGTTGCATTTTGTTGGCGAAATAGTCCGGATGTAAACCACATTCTGTTTTTTTGGAATCCGCCCAACGACCAGAACGCCCCGCTCCAGGCTTTGTGCAATGCGTACAACCTACCGATCCATAACCATTACCTTCCAAGGGGTGAACCGGCAAGTTATTATATCCCATATGATATAGAAACTCCCCCTCTTCCATATCAATTAAGGGGTGAAATTTAATAATGGAATCACTCCATTCAAAACCTTGCTGTTCAGAACGGTAGGAGGTTTGATACCCCATTAAACCGGATATCCAAACTTCATGGTTGCGCTTGAGCGGTTCAAGTGGTGCTACTTTATTCAAAAAACAACAATTATCAGGGTCACTTTTATACCACGCTTCGTCAGCTGTAAGCTTGTGCTGACGCGGATCAGGGTGTACATCAATAATCTCTAGTCCAAAACGTTTTGCTAACAAATCCTTGTAAGCCAAAGTTTCTGGAAAATGAAACCCCGTATCAATAAAATAAACTTTCTGGCCGGGGTTCATTTCATTCAGGATATGCAGTAGGAAAACCGACTTGGTACCAAAAGAGGAAGTCACCAGTATGTCGTCCTTATCAAAAACCTGAAAAATACGCTTTAACCGTTCTGACCAAGACAGTTTTTCAAAAACAGAATTCAATTCGACTAATTTTTCCTTACTGTACAGTGCCTGACTTACATTAGGTAGTGTCATCATTGTGCTTTTTCGTTTTCGGTTTTTTCGGACAGTAAGCCCGCTGTGAGTTCGTTTAACGCTTTTACTTTTTCCTCGAAATCCCCATGCAGGGTATCGCGAAAAGCCTTTAAGTGGCTAAGAAGATCATTGGTTTCTTTTGGTAATGCGGATTCAAGCATTTGCCTAAAGCGCTTGGCAAAAGTTGGTGATTTACCGTTTGTTGAAATGGCAACTTTTAAATCCCCTCGTGTTACAATCGACCCCAGATATAAATAACAAAGCTCAGGCGTATCGGCAACATTGATCAGTAGTCCACGCATTTTGGCTGCCTGCCGAGCTT
>JABSSK010000094.1 GCA_013214265.1 Saprospiraceae bacterium
GAACAATATCACCAGCAAAATCAAAAATCATATTTCCATCCAATTGAACGGAACCGATAATATTTAATAAGCGACTATCTGTAGCACGTACCGTAGGATTACCCCCCACCTGACTCCAGCTCATATCCTGGCAAAAAATATTATCATTATTGACTAATACCACTTGGCCGGGGCCAGAGAAAGAGTTCGCATCAAAAAAAACATTATCACTGGCCGTAGGTGCAACGTTGTGAAAGGTTGTTCCGCCACTACTCGTAGCCCAATGACTAATATCTGACCAGTTCCCACTTCCACCAACCCAGTAGTAGTCAATAGCATTGGTAAGCTGAGGTATCAACAAAAAGGGGAGTATAGAAAACGTAAGCTTTAGTTTTCGTAGAAAAGTGCTCATGAAATCGGTTTTACGGTTCTCATATCAGAGAACAAATAAGAATTTGGGTTTTTTTGTATAGTTTAAAACGCAGATAAGATAAGCATTATGTATTCTAAGGTGGGCTTTTTTACATTATTTTTGACGCCAGCGATACCATCGTAATAACAAATTATTTAAAAACGATTGCCAAGTAGGAACCTTGGGTTGCGTGTATGAGGAAGTACCTTCTACAATAACAAGATCGTTTGTTTTATCGGACTGGTACCAATCCAAAACGACATCTTTAACTTGCCTTTTTACTAATGGCTCAGACGGTAGTCGTGCCAGTAGGCCGTACATGACGGCCTCCCCTTCTCCTGACCGCTCAGGATGTTGTTTGGCAAAAGAAAGACCTGCTTTCACGTCTGCAATGTATTGATCTAAAACCCCTTGATTGTGTTGCATAACAGTAATGTGAATACTCAAGGGTTTGTGCTGGCGATCAACCTGCCAGCCTTGCTCGGCCAGATAATCTGCTAGAATAAATAGATCTGGACGATTCTGTTTGGTACGGTACGCCAGAATATTCATAGATGAGGTACCAACAAGTTCTATCTCCGGAATGGTTAGCAAATCCCTACGTAGGGCCTCTGCAGCTTCCATATTTCTTTTTGCTATTGCTAAAAATCCTTGCTGACCAAGGCGTCGGATGGACGTCCAAGCTGCAGCAATCGCTCCGCCTGGTCGAGTGCCCAACAGACCTGCAGTGGCATAAACCCCACCTGCCCAGTCCGAACGAACATAGATTTGATGATCCAGTATGCCACTACTCCGATACAATAGCAAGGAGCAGTTTTTAGCAGCGTATCCAAATTTGTGCAAATCAGCCGATATACTAGTTACACCCGGAACTCGAAAATCCCAATTTGGGATCGGGTAACCCAACTTTTCTACCCAAGGTAACATATATCCACCTACACATGCATCTACATGAAAAAGTATTCCTTTTTCGTGGGCTAATGCTCCGATTTCATCAATAGGATCCAGAACACCATGCGGATAAGAAGGTGCTGAAGCAATCAGCAAAATGGTTTTACTATGGATAAGACGCTTATACCGCTCTACATCAGGCAACTGATTATCATCTACTGGGCATATGCGGATTCGCACGTCTAGCCAGTCAGCCGCTTTATTAAAAGCAGGGTGTGCAGTGGCTGGCATAACCAATTCCGGGTTTCGAATACCTCGTTTACGCGCCCGATCTCTAGCAGCTAAGACGACCAAAAAGATACTCTCGCTCCCACCACCTGTCAGCAGACCTTCATAGCCGTCGGGTGCATGTAATAAAGAAGCGGACCAATCGACTACATCGCGTTCTAGTGCCCTCAGGCTAGAAAAAGCAACAGGGCTAATAAAGTTTTCCGAGAAGAAGGAGGTATAAGCTGCCTCAATTGCTGATTGATGAGCTTCGTCAACTCGATACATCAATGACCAAGAGCGTCCTGCCTTCCAGTCAATATCATTGCGCTTTGTACCTTCGAGATGAGCCTTTATCGCATCATCTGTCCAACCCTCTTCTGGAAATCCTTTATTCATATCAACATTTACTGCTTATATATTCCAACCTTCTCGGTAATTACGACCAACAAATTGGTTAGCAGCTTCATAATTCGTAATTCTCATGTTCTCTCCGTCCCAGAGTAAGGGCTTCCTGCCAGGGAAGCGCATGGCACCGTTATCCGCACGCTCGCCTGTGGTGTAGCTTCGAATGGCTAAATTACCCATCAGGACCGCCTCTGTTAGTGGGCCAGCGTAGTCAAAAGAAGAATGCAGTGCTTTATGCTCTTTGCTTTGAAAACCAGCCTTACAAGCTCTGGTCCAAGACATTTGCTGCCCAAAATCAGGTAGTTTGGAAACGGGATTTTCTGTCATTACTGTTTCTGGCATTTCAATCACTTCCCCACCTTTGAGGTAAATCTTTGGATCCACACCATACACACCACAAGAGATGATACCTTTATCCCCAATCATCATGATACCATTCTTACTTCCTGCTTCTCCCAAATCATGGTCAGCCGGAATAAGGTCAGGATGGAAAGGACGAATACCACCATCATTCCAGATCATATTCACTTCCGATTTGTTTCTCTTGGAAGCAGGAAACTTGATGGCAACATGAGAAGATGGCGGACAACCATCAGGAATATATTCAGGTGTCCAGTCTTTCACAAATACTTGCCCCACACTACACTCTACTTCGGTCGGATACCCTAAACCAAGAACGCGGAAAGGAATATCAATAATATGGCAACCCATATCGCCTAGTGCTCCGGTACCAAAATTCCACCATCCTCTCCATTTGAATGGGTGAAAAAGAGGATGATAATCCACATAGTCAGCAGGACCAATAAACAAGTCCCAGTCAGCAGCACTTAAATGCTCCGGACGCCCAGGCATCTCCGTTGGGAAGGGAATACCTTGTGGCCAAACCGGCCGGTTGGTCCAACAATGAACGGTATGAACTTTACCAATGATCCCTTTGTCAAATTGTTCGACCATCCAGTGCTGCGCAGGATTGGATGATCCTTGGTTACCCATTTGAGTAACCACTTTGTATTCCCTAGCAGCCTCGGTTAGCTTGCGTGCCTCATAAATATTATGGGTTAGTGGCTTTTGCACAAATACGTGCATGCCCATCTCAATAGCAGCTAGTGCAGCTACCCCATGCGTATGATCAGGTGTGGAAATAGTAATCGCATCGATGTCGTCCTTTTTCTCTTCTAACATCTTACGAAAGTCCTTGTAATAAGCAGCATCAGGCCATCTTTCACGTGCGCGTTTTGCACTATTGACATCAACATCACAAAGGGCCACAACATTGTTGGCTCCATTTTCGTATGCATTCCCGATATCTGACCAGCCCTTTCCTCCGGCACCAATAGCCGCTAGATTTAACTTATCCGAGGGAGGTATATACCCTCTTCCCAATACGTGCCGAGGAACAATCATAAAACCGGCCGCTCCCATAGCTGAATGCTTCAAAAAAGAACGACGGGATGAATTTTTAGTTTGCGTATCCATTATCTGTTTTTATAGCCGTAGTATAATATTCTTCTAAAATAACTATTCAGGAACAACTTTTGAACGTATATAGTCAAAAACTCCTGATAATATTTCGGAAAGCTGACTAAAGTTTTCAATAAACAGGCTAACATCTAGCGGTCCCTCCGCAGGAACCAAGTGCAATCCATACTGAGCCATCAGTGCAAAATTCAAAACAATCAATATCAAGAACAATACCCTAATCCATTTTACCCAAACGGTTGTAAGTCTATTCTGTAATATGACCAGCCCGTACATAAATATCGGTATGTATCCTACAAAAAAACGATGACTGTAGGACTGAGCACCGTGCCAAAAATGCCAAAAACCCGTGACCATAATATGCAGTACCAACGTCACCAGTAGTACGTTTCTTTCTGCTTTTTTAGGATTTAAAGCAAGACCTAGAAAGGCCAACCCCACAACTGGGGTCCAAAATAATAAGCCGTGATTGGGGTCGATCAATACTTTCAATCCATACCACCACTGATCCATCTTGAAGGATCCGTGATAATATTGGGAACCACTCACCCATATCTTACCGTGGTGCCATAGGTTAACCAGTAAATCCGGTAAGATGACTAATCCAGCCATAAGTATCGTAATCAGATGTGCAAAAAGTAAATGAACCGCTGCTGCTTTGTCCTTTTGCCGAAAGGCAGATAAATATTTAGCTATTCCTATCACCGCGGGTATTAACCACACAATTCCATCCTGATAACGAATAATAAAAACCAGACCCGCCAACAAACCCATCTTTGACCACTCCCAAACCACCCTGTAATCTGATCGGTAATGTAGCTTATGTGCTTGTAGGAAAAAAAATGTCATACATCCAAAAGAAACCGCATGCGACAAGGAAGCTTCAAAAATCATGTAATAAAAAAGATTCGTAGCTAACCACCCGGTGATAACACTCCAAAAAACGATCCTTCTAGAATACCAATTTGTAAAAAAACGGAAAAGCATCACGATCGCCCCAAAAGCTAAACAGGCTGACCAAAAGCATACCAGCCAATAGTAAAATTTGGTATACCCGGTAGTTGGGTAACCCAAGAGGTAACTAATACCATGAGCAGCATATACAGCTGGTAACCAAATCAGACTCACACCTACAGGATATTGACTGTAGTATTTACCCGTTTCCGGATCAATACGTATCGCAGCTAATGGTCGATCCTGAATGAAATGTTCATATTCATTTTGAAGGTTCAGATCACCATCGACAACCCAAGATCGCACTGGTGCATAATAGCCTGCTCCATCATTTCCATGAATCCAAGGCATCATCAAAACTAGAACAGAAACTAAGAAAAAAAGGCCCAAAATGTACTCAAAACGAAGAGAATAGATATAATTCATGGAACAAAGGCTTACTTTAGGGCCTTTCTTTTCTCGATCTCCACAAATTCACCAACACTTGCCCTGTTACAGATTCAACCAATAGGTTGCTTTAAAAACTAATGCCTTATTTTTACTGTTTAGGCTACCTGGCAAATAGTTTTCAGTATATACCAAAAAGAAATCGGATGCAGGTTGATATCGCCATTGTAATCTGGCATTCAAATTCACATTGTCCAATACATTATTGTATTGTATAAATGTAGTCAGAAATAACTGATCCGTAAATGTGAGATCGATTCGGGGACCTATCAGAAATAATTGTTCATCCCCGTATCCTTCCGCCAAAGCCAAATCATTGAAATCAAAACGCAAGGCAATATTTCCGTACGGTTGGTACCGGAAACCCAACTCACCTGTGACATTCAAATTGGTACCATTATAAAACCCACCATAAGATGCTCCCAGTGTATAGTTGAATAGTCGGCGTGGATTGCTAACATACTCCGCAGAAACCACTGACCAAGCGTATTCTTCCCCTTCCTGAAAGGACGCAAACCGATCAGAATCAATCAAGCTAAAATCAGATGTTAGCCTTTGGTAAACGTAATTATATTCCAGGGTAAATTGGGATGCATTCGTAAAATTAATATCGTACATAAAGCTCAAGCTTCGGTCAGTATTAATACCTCCTGGTATATATACCGTTCTGAACATCAGCTCTGGTGCCATTCGGTTGATACGGACATTTTTTGGAAAAAAAGGCGTAGATATATTTGTAAAGAACCCATACTGCCCTGGGTAAACGCGAATACCAGGTGCGAACCCTGCTTCCGGATTAAACGATTCATTAATAAAATTATGCCCAACGAACATACTAAAGTTCCGGCTTCGATAGCGGGTAAATATCAACCCTGACCAGTTTTCACCCTCATTAAATTCGTCAAAAGAACGACCAAGATAAGAGCTAAGATACCACCGGGTATCCCTACTTGACATTTCCAGATCTGCTGCCAGTACTCGATTATAGGTGTTAGGCTTTAGTTGGGTACGATCACCAGATTGAATTTCTCGAAATACATTATCTCCAAAAAACTTGGTCGAATCTCCTGGGTTTACATTTAACGATGCCTTATTCACAAAACTCAATGTGAAACTGGATTGGGTCCAGAAATTACGCTGTAGCGCAGCCACTGTGTAGTTCTGAGCAGGTAAGCCAAACACTAACTTTTCTTGGGTCTGCATATTCAACAATCCAACACGCCATTTCTCGTTTAAAGAACCACTCAGCCGAGCACCATACAAAATTGGTACTTGCTGAAACAAACCGGAAGAGTCACGAGCCAAACCTATACGACGGCTAAAAAAGGGGCGTGCCCCCGGATAACCAGCATTGTCAAACAGATCACTGTTCTCTAAAAAAAATTGCCGCCGCTCGGGGAATTGAAATTCAAAACGCGTCAGATTGATAATCTGCCGGTCCACCTCTACCTGGGAAAAGTCAGGATTCACCGTCAGATCAAGATTCAAAGAAGGGGTAACGGCAACTTTAGCATCAAAACCTGCTTGCAAACTGGAACTTCGATCTACTGGCTCGGCTTCATTATCGGTAGATGTATTACCTGCCATATAGGGAATTACTGAAATATTGGTTTTCGCGTCCGGAATAGGATCTTCCCAAACCAACTGACCACTATACGGAAAGGAAGCTGCTTCGAATTGAATAGGCGTTCGGATCCAAGTCGATAATGTGTTGCGCTTTAAATCCCACCGAACCATGGAAATATTCCATTCCTGAACATCTGAACGATAGCGAAAACTTTTAAAAGGAATGGCCATCTCAACAATCCACTTATCCGGATAACGAACCACATTCGAAAACCATTTATTATCCCAAAATGAATTGAATCCATCATCACGTATTCCTCCTCCTGTAACAATGCCTTCTAGTTGAACGCCGGTCGGTGTAGCCCCAAAAAAGAAGCCATTTTGCTTATCATCATAAGGACCAATGGCTACCGCAACGTTGTCGTTGAGTTCGTATGCAAAGTCCCGACGTAATGAACTGATCACGTCCGGCGTGTTATCGTCGTAACATACAAAAGAAATATATAAAAAATTATCATCGAATGTAAGCCTACCTTCTGATTGAAACGGGGCTAAAGCGGTATCACTAGGAAAATTAACGAACCAGTTATCCGCTACATCTGCAGCCTGCCAGTCACTTTCATCAATTTGGCCATCCAAGACGATTTTGCCTTCGACCCGTTTGATGACTAAGGGTGTACCAGGCTCATTTTGTGCGTGCAGCATATCAGGGATTCCCAATATCGTAAGGATAAGAAGAACAAGTGTTGGTTTATTCATAGTCGGGAAAAAATAATTCCCGCAAAGATAGATCGTAAATGTGAGATATGAAACATAAAGTTAAAGGCAACCCTTCATGGTTACTTATTGCACAAAAACTTCATATTTCATACCTCATTGGAGCGCTTTTACAATGACCTTATCATTAGATTTTTCCACCGTACCCGAATACCTCCTCCATCGTGGATTTGCAGGGCAATTTTACCAGTAGCTTCCCCTATCTTCTCATCTTGGAAATTCACCATTTCTACACCATTGAGCCAAGTGATAACGCGGTCACCATGCACATAGATCCGCATATCGTTCCAATCGCCCATTTTTAGCACATCGTTCAGGGTACTATCAGGTTGAATAAGCCATCCTCGGCCGTAGGACTCATAAACCCCACCCGTATGCCTGCCAGGAGGCGCTACCTCTGCCTGCCAGCCAGCAATCTTGGTCCCTTCTATTTGTGACCGAAAGAATACGCCGCTGTTCCCATCTGCTTCCTGCAGAAACTGTAGGGTCAGCTCAAAATCTTGGTATTCTTGTTCGGTAGCCAAATACCCGTATTGTGCATCAGGCCCACTCTCACAAACAATTTCACCATTTTCAGCTTTCCACGTTTCGGTACCATACACTTCCCAGCCGTCTAAATCTTCCTCATTAAAGATGGAAGTAAAAGAGGTAGGCAAAGGCTTGATTCGCATGTTGCGGAACTTAATCAGATGACCATGATCCTGTAAACCAATATGACCTACTGTAGCTCTACTAAATTGCGGGTACCCCCCAAATTTACTTTTCTGATAGAGGGTTTCCCATTCAGCAGAACCAATAGTATAATCCACCACTTTATGGTCGTTGAGCCAGTGTTCTACGCGATTATTATTAACTACAATCTTTGCTGAGTTCCACTCTCCTACCGGATTTGAATAGTCCTCAGGTGCTGGAATCATATCGTACAGCGCAGCCGTATATTTATTGAACATCATAGAATCTCCTAGCATGGTTCTGTATACTGCGTCATCCAGAATCTGAAATTCCGGTGCGTTATGCCAGATCATACTGTCAGAATGCTCCGTAACCCGATATAAAATTCCACTATTCCCAGTATCACTGACCATGAACTCCATTTCAAATTCGTAGTTTTCGAATGCCTCTTTCGTAATAATATCTCCACCAAAGCCTTCCTCTTCGGTACCTGTCTTTTCAACGCAAAGGCTTCCTTCATCGTCAATGTACCAGCCCAGATTAGGAAACGTTTCCCGGTTATATCCTCGCCAGGCATCCGTATTGGTTCCATCAAATAATATGATCCAATCTCCGGGGTCGGAAGAGTTTTCATCTGTAAGCGCAGGATTGCAATTTGTAAAATAAAGGGTACTAATCAGGATAAGCCCAATTAAGTTTGTGTTGGTTCTTCGCATAGTGGTTATTTTTTAACGACTTTCATATTCACTGGATCCCAGTGAACAATCTCATTATTAAAGTAGCTATCGTTACACAATAGGGCTGGCGCTGCAGCACGGAAACCAAAAACTGCATCTTCTTCCACTTGTTTGCCGGTTCTGATGCCATTTATAAAGTTATATAAGTGATCATAATGTGCACCTAGATATCCTTTATCTGCTTTGTAAACGATCTCTTCCGGACCTGACATCTTTTTACGCAAATAAGCGGGTCGGTCAGCCTTTACTTCCTGATTTTTTTGTGCTAAGAAGGGATCGGCATTTGGATCAATAGCTTCATTCTTGCGCAACACCACTTCTTCCCATTTCACATCCATAGCTCCTTCACTGCCTACCAAACGTAAATAGGTACTTCCTGATGTACCATCTACAAAGTTTACCCGCAACGACAAATTAAAAGCCGGATGTTCCACTGTATCCGGATAATCAAACATCCCCAATAGAACATCAGGTACTTCTCTTCCATCCTTCCAGTACCTTAACCCACCCGTAGCCTGAATTTTATTAGGCCCTTTTGAATTGGTAATAAAATGTAAACTGGAAAATAAGTGAACAAATAGGTCACCACTTACTCCTGTACCGTAGTCCCGATAATTACGCCAGCGGAAAAAACGCAGTGGATCAAATTCATACGGATTGGTATTGCTGAGGTAGTCATCCCATCCCACTGTTTCGGGACTAGCATCGGCAGGAATATCGTACTGCCAAGCACCAAAAGGAGAATTCCGGGCCCAGAAACCTTCCGCATAATTGAGGGTACCAATAGCTCCTGCTGCCAGTAGTTCTTTCGCCTTTTCATTACCCAGCGAACTCATGCCCTGACTTCCCACCTGAAATATCTGCCCCGACTCGCGCTGAGCATTAACAACATCCATGCCTTCTTCAACGTGGTGCACCATTGGCTTTTCGCAATACACTGCTTTGCCACTCATCATAGCATCAACGGAAATTTGCTTGTGCCAGTGGTCAGGCGTACCAATAATGATACCATCCACATCGTCACGTTGCAAAATTTCACGGTAATCGCGCGTAGTGAAAATATCCTTTCCGTAGGTCTGTTTACATGCTTCCAAACGACCATCATACAAATCGCAGGCGGCTACGATGCGTACACCAGGAATACGCAATGCGGTTTGCATATCCGTATTTCCCATTCCACCTGCTCCTACCAAAGCCAAGTTAATCTGGTCATTAGCAGCATATTTGCTTTTTCGGTGAAGAGGACGAACCAACTGGTAAGTCTTTGTCTTGCCTTTAAACGATGAGAATAAAGGGAGGCTGGCACCTAAAGCCATCTTTTGGATAAATTTTCTTCTTGATTTCATCGATATACTTCTTTGTCTGTTCACAATACAGAACCAAGGGTTGATAAAATTTTGGTTTCCCTTCAAATTATATAGAAAATGTTCCCCAACAAAAAATAAGAATGGAAATATCACCTGATAAACACAGGGATCTGATACGAGCACAAGAATTTATGCCATGCTTACGCAAAAGTGCCTTTAGAGTGGTTAATATCCGGTAAGGATTGGTTAATCCTTGTTTGCTCAGAATGGTTGTCCTGACCTAATTTTAATTAGCTGATCCAAACGATACACCCTACAATTAATTCTGATAACGATTAAACGTATGATGATTCGACTCATAATTAGTGTGTCCGTATACTTCATTGCCTATGGTTCGTCGTTAGCTAACCCACTCGCTTCTCTTTTGAGTCCTGAAAATCTTGCGTTGGCTGTTGTGTCGGAAGGCGTTGAAATAACAACTGGCGATGATGGTCAGTCCATAAGCATTAAATTTCCGGCCAGCGACCAAAACGTCTCCATTAAAATTCCGCTGCCGAATGGTCCGCAAGACTGGAATAAAATAGGTGCATTGAGCTTTCACTCCAAAAGCAATACGACTATACGATACTATTTTACCATCTGGAATACAGATCAAAAACGTTTTACCTACAGTGTGCATCCCTACCTCCATGTTCCGGTGCGCATAGCTATTGCTGGTGCATACTGGAGAAACATTTACATGAATAATACCCAGTTCAAAGGACATTGGCTGTCAAACTGGAGCAACCACATACGCTTGGACGAAGTAGCAATGATCGAGATTGCCATGAGACCTAATCAACCCGTAACGCTGGAGCTAGGGCATTTTACTATTCATGACACTACAATCAGCGATGACATTTTAGGTACGGGTCCTTACGTGGATGAATTCGGTCAGTGGAAAACTTTGCAATGGCCCGAAAAAGTTAATTCTAAAGAAGACCTTCTGGAAGTATGGGCCCAAGAGGACCAACAATTAAATACAAGTACGGCATCAGGATTTTCCCAATATGGCGGATGGAAAGAGAAACAAATGGCCGGTACCGGATTTTTTCGAACCGCTAAAATCAATGACCGCTGGTGGTTTGTAGATCCGGAGGGTTACCTCTTTTTTTCTGCTGGTATGGATTGTGTACGCTACCGTTCTCCCACCAGAGTAGAAGCCCGGGAAATGATGTTCGAGTCCATTCCTTCATCTCATGGTACCGGCACTGATTTCTATCTGGCTAATGCCGAATTAAGGTATGGAGATCAAGCGTATTTTGATGCTGCTACAAATAATAACACACAAAGGCTTCGTCACTGGCATTTTGCCCGTAACTGGGCAAAAAAGCAGAATAAACGCTTGCGTAGTTGGGGCTTTAACACCGTCGGCAACTGGTCGAACCAATCTTTGTGGTTAAATCCGGAAATGCCTTTTGTTGTTAATTTATCATTCAACCGTTCAGGTAAAAACTGGCATCGGTTTCCCGATGTGTTTTCCGATGATTTTATTAAGCAGGTAGAAGCAGAGGCACAACAGCAATGTGCTCGCTATACTGATGAAAAGCTGCTCATCGGATATTTTACCGGAAACGAAGAGCGGTGGCCTAATCGTTATTTCATCGATCTCATCCTCAATGATCCAGAGCCTTCCGCTACGCAAAACTATGTCACTAAATATTTTCATCAGAATGGTGACACCCAGAAAACCCGCCAAACACTAACTGAATTGTTAGCACGAAAGTATTTCCAAACCATTTGTGATGCCATCCGAAAAGTGGACCCCAATCACCTCATCCTTGGTATCCGATGGGCTGGAGGGCATGCCCCCGAAGCGGTACTCAAAGCCAATGACGTATTTGATGTGTTTAGCCTAAATCTGTATAGTTTTCAACCACGACCAGACTTAATTAAGCGTTTGCACAATTTGACTGGCTTACCTATCATCATTGGGGAATTCCACTTTGGAGCAGCAGGAAGAGGCTATGCCCCCTCTTTAGTGCAGGTAAAGAACCAAAAGGAGAGAGGCACTGCATATCAGTATTACGTCGAGCAGGCAGCCGCAATGCCTATGATTATTGGTACCCACTACTTCCAATACGTCGATCAGCCAGTCACCGGAAGATTCGATGGCGAAAATTATCTATTCGGCTTCGTAAATCAACAGGACATCCCATACCCAATCATGATAGAAAAAGCTCAGGAAACGCATCAAAGGATGTATTCCATCCACGAGGGCACGACCACACCAACAACCGTTCGTGCTAAAGTAAGATGATAATCTAACTGGCTATGTACCATATCTGATTTCAGCACGCATGACATTCTTTGAACAACTACTTAAATACAACTTTGATAACTCATTAAAATAAAACGAAAAACCCACAACCACTTTCGGATTCGACAACCAAAACACATAACATGAAAAAATATCATGTTCTATTGATAATACTAATCTCGTTGGCACGTAACGAGCTGGTCGCCAAACGTATACCCAATCCTCCGGAAGGATATAAGATTATACTTTCTGATGATTTTGACGGTTCTGAACTAAATGAGGCTTACTGGACTAAAGGCTTGTGGGGTGCAAACGGTACGCACCTGTTCCCTAACTACAATAGCGGTGGTGGCACCAACAAACTCAACAGTAACTATGCTGGATATATCCTCGATAAAAATGTAGTTGTAACCAATGGCAACCTGGAATTACATAACATCAAAGAGGACCATCCCGGAGGTGACCCTGAAGGACCATTCCATTTCACAAATGGTTGGATTCAAGGCTTAGGAAAAATCACCTTCAATGGCACTGAAAAAAGCATTGTGATCAGAATGAGAATGAAATGGCCAACTCCAGAGAAGGACGATGTCTGGCCAGCTGTTTGGCTAGTCGAACCAACCGGCTGGCCTCCCGAAATTGACATCTGGGAATACTTCGGTTCACCATTCAATAGTAATCCGGATTGGGATGCAGATGACCGCATGGCTTTTAGATATATCTGGGGGGAGAACTTTAACAAACGAGGGTCTGTCAAGCACGACGAAAGGTGGTTTGATCGCGAATATAATGCAGATGAGTTTCAAGTATATGAGTTCGAATGGAATGACCGGGTCATGACCTCCAAAGTAGATGGTAAAGAAATCGGACGCTTTACCCGAGGTTTGGACGTTCCGGAAAATGAATGGCCGAAGACCGGTCAGGATTGGTCGGTCATTATAAATAATGGCAGAATGCAAACCACCGTAAATGGCTATGGGCTTAACTACGCTACCTCAAATGTATTTGTTATTGACTGGATCGATATATTCGAAAAAGATATCTCTACAAGCTTGTTTGATGGAAACCTCAACAACAAGGACTGGCTAGATGTATACCCTAACCCGGTTAAGGACATCCTATACCTGAATACAGAACACCCTATCGAGCATATTCAACTCTATGATATTATGGGCCGATGTATAGCCACCAAATACCATGTGAATACCCTCGATTTAAATGCATTACCTCAGGGAACATATCTACTAAAAGTAAAAACAGGGGACCGAAGCCTGATTGAGCAAATCATCAAGTGGTAAAAGCCCATGCCTGTCATAAATAAAAACAAAAAACACCTTGCCAAATATGAAATCCATACAAGTATATAAGCAATAAACTACGATAAAACACAATTGACAACCAGGTTGTAGGACTTACCTATTCGATTTAACTGAACAGTAAAATCAATGCTTAGGTATTTCATCAACAAGTGAATATTACGTATGATTCAAGACAATAATCTAAGCGTGATCCCTTTCGCTCGCCAACGAATACTTTTACCCTTGGCATGTATACTTAGTGTATACTGCGCTTCTGCTCAGGATAGATATAACCCGATGGATATTGCACCCGAGGATCGCATATGCTTTGCCCTGTATACTGTTCATAAGGGGACCCTAAAATTAACGGCTCAATTTTATCCTATTCTGAAGCAGGAACCCTTCGAAAGTATCTTACAGATTTGGAACGATGGATGGCAAACCCTACAGACAACAAGAATTCAATACCCCGGATATACGGCCACCTTCAAAATCATCAATTGGGACGATACCGCTGAGCGGAAATACCGTGTAGTACATAACAACAAGGCTTTTTACGAAGGAACAATCCGGAAGAATCCTTTGAAAAAAGACGAAATCATTATGGCTTCTTTTTCTTGCAATTCGATTTATGCTTCTCATGGCGGGCATATTTCCAGGCAGGATATTGTCGACAATATGAAAAAAATTAAACCCGACCTCCTGTTATTCGCGGGTCACCAGGTGAAAGACCATAGTGAACATATGGGCCATTGGTTGCGTTTCGGTCGGGATTTCGGGGAAATCATTAGAAATACCCCAACGATCTGCATCCCCGATGACCATGACATTGGGC
>JABSSK010000095.1 GCA_013214265.1 Saprospiraceae bacterium
CTTTGCGGGTGATGAATCCATCGAGGAAGCCTAAATCGGTTATTGATCAAAAGGAAAATGAACATACTGCCGAGGACTTCGCGGGGCAATACGGGCAAAATCCACAACCAGCAGAAGGTAATAAGCTAAAAAAGAAGTGGTTTACTCAGCGGTTTATTTACGAACGCTTCATCGACCAAGCGGGAGCAAATCTAATATGGAACGCGGTTTTAGACGGTGCCTATACTAAGAACACAAAGAACTCCGCGACCGCTTGCTTGATTTACGCCTCCTATGGGAACAAGCTCTATTTGTATGATTATCGTAGTTGGTGGCTTGAGTTCCCCGAGATCGTGGATTCGGTGCCGAGCTTCGTCTTGAATGTGTTCGACCCAAGGCGATCAACTCTATTTGTAGAGCCGAAAGCCATCGGCAAAAGCCTAGTCCAGACCTTGAGAAAAGAAGGGGGAATCAATATTGTAGAAGATGAACTCCCGCAAGGTGTTACCCAAATGCAAGGCAAGGAAATGAGGGTTGATAATATCACTCCTTACTGTCGGGGTATGAATATAATCTTACGAGACGGGGTAGAATGGCAGCCCTTTATTGATCAATGTGCGACCTTCCCCAATGCCTCTCACTCTGACTTAGTTGACTGTCTTGTAATGGCAGTAGAAAAGGTTCAATTCAATTCCATCCTCTCCGATCCTGACTTTTACAGCTAAAACGTTGGTTCGGGCCACTGAATTATTTTTGTTTTGCCAGATTTGGAACGTCTGCCAAAACACGAATTAGTATGTTAACGTTTTTTCCCTTCTTGCTTCAACAGTTTAGTCAGCCTACCGGAGATGGTAAAGACTGGTTTCTCTATCTCCTTGCTCTAGCTGTCGCTGCGCTTTTTGCACAATATGTTAGAGTTCAAAAATCAAGTCTTAAAACGATGGAATCAAATTTCGAAAAAGCTCTTGCAGAAAATCGAGAACAGCAAGAAACGGCCCTCGCCTCGATAGAGAAACAGGGCAGTGAATATAGAAAGATGATGGAGGATTCGTATAAGGAGCTTTTAGCCTTACATAAAACAACCCTAGAAGCCCAACTTGCGACGGCAAAAAGTATGGATTTACTTTCTGAGGCAATCAACAAGAGTATGTCGTCCAAAGCTGCCTAAAACACGCCAAGCGTTAAAAATCACAATTTGGCGACATGGCTATTTTCGACAGTATTAGGGAGATATTCAGTAGGAATCGAACTGAATCCGAAAACCTCGACACATCTTTTGGAACGCCACTTATGCGAATGGCTCAATACGAGTCAAATGCTCGCGTTCGTGCAATGTTCGATTTTCTTAGTGATTGTAACGGGAATTACGAATCGCTAGACGGCAAAACTCAGGCCAAGGTATCAAAACTAATGCTTGAGGCTTTCCCTTTTGTAAAACGCGCCCTCGGTGATATGGTCGCCCTTGTCGGAAATGTATCAGTCGTAGCAAGTCTGGGTGAGGAGGTGGACGAAAGCCAAATCGACGAACTCAACAAGCTTGCCGAGCAGTTTAATATTTATTCCGAGTTTGATCCTGAAGCACCCCAAGAAAAAGGATTCAATAATCTAGTAGCTCGGGCTGCAATGACCCTTTTAAACTCGGGTCTATTGGTTACGCAATCCCGCTACCAAGACGGGAGACTCGGAGAGTATCAAGGCGGGATGATATTCGATTCGATGAACTTCGAATTTGTCTACGATTACACCCGGCAGCGCCTAACGTATCTCGATAACCAGTACGTTGAAAATACAGCCTTCACCCATATTTGCGGATGGGACTATCGAAATTCGGACCCTTGGCCTCATCCGATCACAAGTGGGGGTGAGTTCTTTACCGATTTGATGCTTGCTCTATTTGTTGCCGTTCGGAATACAGCCAGACGAAAAGGGGCCCCGATTGAAGCGAGTATTATTGCCATTAAGAACCCAAGCGACATCAAGACACCCGAGGGGCAAAAGCTTGTAAAAGCGACTATCGAATCTTGGAACTCAAAGCTTCAATCAGCGGCTATCGAACAAGCCCGAGGCATTCCGACCAATGTTACCGGATCAATCCCAACTGACATCAATCTTTTATCCCAAGCCTTTGGCGCCTCTTTTACCGATGAGGTAAACCCCGACTTATTGACCCAAGCTTTGATTCAATTCGCAAACCTTCTGCGCGTTCCTCCTGAGCTTGTCGGGATCGTATTCGGCTCGTCTGGCTTTAGTCCCGAGCGTTTCAAGCTCCTTCGCGACCTTTGGGGCGGCCTGATTGATGATATACGCTCAAAACTACATAATAACCTTTGGTCATTACTCCTGCATCATTATAGAGCTTGCGGTGTATCTCCTGAGCTTTTAGAGCGCGTCGAACTACAATTTGTGAACGTAGACACCACCGACCCAGAGAAGGCGGCAGGAATCAGTAAGACACGAAGCGAGGCGGCGAGTAACTGGATTACAGTTGCACAAGAAATTCAAATGCTAGACGGTGAAGCGGCTCAAACGATACTAGAAAGGGAAATCATTGCCCACTATGCCGACTAAAGAAAATATTCAGGCAGCAAACGCCGCAAAACCCATGCGATGGAAAAGCGGCGAGAAGTTGGCCCGAGAGTTTACCCTTGCCAATCTGAATCAAGCCCGAGAATTAGAACGGACTTTCCTCGATTGGTTGAGAGGGGTTTCCGAGGTGGTCGATCTTGCCGAGGGTTCAATCCCTTCGCTTGATGCTCTCACCCGCTGGGAGCGAAATAAATCAATGGGGATCTATGATGATTTAGACCTCAATCTATCTCCGAAGCATGCAATCCGTTTAGAAAATGCTAAAAAAGCAGATGTTGACGCGAGCGAATTAGCACGTTTACTAAGTCAATTAGCTCTATACCTATCGCCCGATCAAATTCAGGCAATGGAGAATATTTTCGCTCAAATGGCGGGGGTGTATTTCAATCAGTCCTTTTCCGGCCCTGGGATTTGGAATGGGTATTTACCGAGAGTGTTTGAGGACGGGTTCGAGGAAGGATTTAAGCAAGTTCAAACGGCAGCCCGTCGAGCCGGAACGACTGAGCAAGTCGCCTTGGTGCTTCCCAATGCTTTGGGGTTCTCATTGGATTCTCCCATCATTCAGAACTATTATTTTACAGCCTTTCAGAGAGTTACGTCCAAAGTCTCGACTAGCTTCAAAGGCCAATTTATTGGGGAGATGATCACCGGACTAAGTTCGGGCCTTGATTGGAGAACCATTGCTCGAAATATACATCAAGTCGCGGGGGTTGCCTCTCGCTATCATTGGTCGAGACTCACCCGTACCGAAATGACTTACGCTTATCGGGAAACGATGCAACAAACCTATACTCGGGCGGGGGTTCAATATTTGTATTACTCACCTAATATCGGGGCTTGTCCAGTATGCCGACCGCTTCGAGGGTACTACCGATATGAGTCGGTCCGTTGGCCTCCTATCCATCCGAATTGTCTTTGTCGAACGGTGCCTTTTTTCCGCTTGCCTGAAGGGGTGGAGTTGAGGGGGTGATCGAAAGGGATAAATCCTTCTACTGTATCATAGTTTCTCCACACTCGAATGATTGCCCCCTCTTTTGGTGGCTCATCAAAGGTTAATGTTTCAGTATTAGCGAAATACTGAAATCCATCCTTCACGACCAATCCGTCAATTTCTACAATTACATAATTATTGTCATTTTTTCGGAGTGGTACCAAAAAGGGGCTTGCGGCTGCTATTATAGAAAGTACGGTTGCACTACTTATGAATTTCCTTCTATTCATAATTCCAATCTAACTAAAAACCCCAACTAGATATACCAGTCGGGGAAAAATGTTAAACTCTTAACCTAAAAAGGAAGACACTAGCGAGGTCCACTAAATATTAACACTATCCAAGTATAAAAATAAATCGTTAAATTAACAACATATTATGTAGCGGTTTTATGTCTGAACGTCAAAAAATATTAGTCCCTCGCTTCCAACTTGCTCCCCATCCGAAAAATTCAATCATCTATGGAACTGAGGACTTGTCGGGTTTGGTCGATAAGATTCGGGAGTCTGGATGGGTCAAAGAGTTGGTTGTATCAAATCGCAAGCTAGACGAAACCGGAAAATATACGATTCTCTCAGGACATAGCCGAAACATGGCTTGTGATATACTCGGCATCAATGAGGTGTTTGTCGAGATCAAAGATTGCCAAACCGAGGAAGAGGAGATTTATTGGATTCTCATCGAGAACGAATACCGCACTAAATCCAATTACCAGAAAGTAAAAGAGGCTGAGTATTGGCAATTGATCGAGGGCAAGAAAGCCAGAAATCGTCAATTATCGGGCTTGAATAACAGTCAGCCCGTTGTGGAAAATTTGCCACAACGAGAGAATGGAAAATCAAGGGATATAATTGGAGAGCGAGTCGGGATGTCGGGAAGGAGTCTCGATGATGCAAAATTCGTCTCCGGAACAATCCAAACAGCGGAAGAGGAAGGCAGGATCGAGGATGCAAAATATCTAAAGAAGCTCCTCAATAAGTCAGTATCCGGCGCAAGGAAGATCGCAAACTCAAACTTCCTTGATAAGTCAGACCCTCAACTGAGGGATTTATTAATGTCGGGCGGGATCACTGCCGAAAGAGCAATCGAGCTTGCGGATATGAAAATCGAAATGACTAGCAAGCTAATCGAGACGCTATTCCACCAAAATATATCGAAGGCAGCGGAAGGACTAAGCAAGGCAGAAATTCGGCACGTTTACGGGCTATTCAAGCTCCATTTCCCCGACTGGCTTTGGCATAAAAACCTATCTGATAGAATCGCAGCCGTCCGATACCTTATAAGACACCCAAAAGGGCTCAACTTATGGCGCGCCTACTTTTGTTCAAATAGCGCGCGCGAATTGCTATTCAATCACGACCTTGAAGCAAAAGACATTTACGAGCTTTGTCGAATTTTTGGGATAGTGGAAACCTTTGAGAACAAAGAACACGCCGCCGCGCTATTGGCTGAAAAGCTAAGAATAGTCCGGTATGCAGAAACAGCTAACATTTAAAATAGAAGAGGGGGCCAACATCCCCAAGATAGAAGGTGTAACAATCTCGAATGGTGTCATCGGTTTTTCTGAATCTTGGGACAAGGAGGCAGCAAACCAATTTCGAAGCCGCGTTCAAAAGCGATTTGAGAATCGCTTAACGAGCAACAAGAAAAAGGCATACAAGCCTAGCGAAGAGGAAGTCCAAAACATACTATCGAAAATGACTGGAGTCGAGTCCTTAGACGGGTTCGGCTTTTTTGAGTGTGTTGCTGCTGAAACCAAGCTCGATCTTCACCGCGATATTTTAGCCCCTTCCTTCCTTCAATTCATGGCTGAAAAATACGCCGAAGGCCGGATCGTGCTTGATGGTCATCGAGACGCCGCAATGGTAGGACGGACCTTTGATGCTTACGTCCAAGCCTCTCCCGAGGATGGGGAAGCTCAACAACTGATAGTAAAATTCTATCTCAGCCCGAACATGAAAACCGTTTCGGGTGCAAATCCAGTCCAAGCCGTTTCCGAAAATATTTACGACCGAGTAAGTGTGGGATTCTCGAATCCTTACATAAGACGTGTTGCTCCCGAGCATGAGGACGAGAAAGGGTATTGGATTCACGAGATAACACCGGAAATGGATCTCGACCGAATCCATGTGATGGAACTATCTATCGTCTATTACGGCGCTCAACCTGGGGCAAAGATTAAAGGCGCAAAGGGCCAAAACGCGGGTATTAACCCAGCCCCTAGCTTTGGATTGAAACCAGTTGAATCAACCGAAAAATCAATGTCAAAAATCACATATCATATTAAGTCGATCAACAAGGACATCCAGATAGACAAAGCTTTCTTGGACATCCTCAAGGAGATTGACAGCGAAACGGCTGACGCGATTCACGAAAAGCAACTCGAAGCTGACAGCTTTCAAAAACAAGTTGCTGACCTAGAGCGCGAGAAAACAGCCATGCAAAAGCGTCTCGACAAGTTCGAGGAAGGCGAGAAGGAGCTTAAAAAAGCGGCTCTTGACACGCTTGCCAATCTGCAAAAAACCCTCAATCCTGACTTGGAGGTCGAGGCAGTAAAAAAGGCGTTCGAGAACATGGATTTAGATTCCATCAATACCCAAATCGAGGTTTTGAAAGGACTTTCGCCTGACCAGCTAACGCCAAGCCCGAAGCCAATCAAAACCAAGTCTACGGTTCAATTGTAAATCGAGCCCAAACAAAGTTTAACGTTCAATTTCAAGAACAATGAGTCTCAATAAATCAAAGAAAAAATCATATATCCGTCCCGCGATTGCGCGTAACTATTTGTCTTTCGGAGACATAGTAGGAGGCCCAAAGGGATGGCCTATGCTAAAGGAGGAACTAGCGACAGTTCCACCACTCGCCAAGCTTCGACCAATGGAGTACAATTGGTACGCTGAGTCGAGCGAGGTACAGAACGGAGCCTCCGAGGTGATTTGCTCAGGCAACGTGATTGTAATCGGTGGTACGGGTGGAGCTGGAAACCGAATCGGTATTCTAAAAAACGATTGCGAGCCGGGTCAAAACGTTACTGTTCTCACCGAGGGTGACTTCGACCTCCAATTGCAAACCGAAGCTATCGCGGGTTCTCCTGCCTTAGCTGCCGCTTCCACTTCTGGCCTTGCTGGTAAAACGGCATACTATATCGCCGAAACGGGTAAGTTTTCCGATCGAGACCCAAGCCCAGCCGAAAACGCGACCGGATTCAAAGTGGGTGTTTTCCTCGAAGATGAAGCAACTCTTTTCCGTCCTTCTCGCAAAGCGGGTATTCACTTTATCCGAGTGCGCCTAGCAGGAGAATCGATGCTCTCAAATACTGCTATTTCTGCCGTAGCTGATAGCGCGACTAGCTTCACCGAAAGTGTTTACGTCAACGTGCCAGCACCAACCGTTCACAACGGCGGTACTGTTGTACGCTTAGAGGTAGATGCAGCAACCAATAATCCAAACTCTAGCATTGAGCCTAAAGACGTGTCTTGGGTGGTAGAGGGAACCGCTGCCGGAACTGGCTTCGTGATCTCTCCGACCTTCACGACCGGAACTGCTAAAACCGTCGCTGTAACGGTGAAAGGTGTAACGAAAAATTACACGGTAACAATCGCCGCTGATACTGCTCCAGCCGCTTGGACTGAGGTATAAGCAACAATTCAATTTCTGACAATCAATCAATATCGAATCTGATGATCAAATATAAATCATACGGCCAAGAACGCACTCAGAATCGTGTCCAAAAGCAAATCGACACGAACAATGAGATTCTTGCCGCTGCTTGTAATAGTCCGATCGTGTTCTCTGATGAGGACGCTGCCAAAGTCCTCAAGGGCTGGGAGAAAATGAACAAGGTTTCCGACGAAGAGTGGGAAGCCGTCAAGAAGCTTGACAAGGATCAACTTATCAAGCGTTTCGGTGATGGTGAAATCGCTGCCGCTATCGAAGTAACCGACCGCGCTCTTGCGAAAGTATTTGGTGCCATGACTGGAACCGATACTCGCAGCAAGTCCTTTTATGCCGATGGCCTAAAGGATGAAATGAGTGCAACGCTGATGGTAAACACCGGACTTGCTTTAGGTGATAACCAAAACTTCGACACGGGCTGGACTCCCGCTTTTAATAGCATCGGGGCTCAGAATGTTACCCGTATCAAGGTGAACGACATTCGCGCAGGAGTTCAAATGTTTGAGCTTGCGAACGCATCTGACAAGGTGCCGGACAATCAAAAGGGATCGCAAAAAGATGAGTATATCGACGCTCGTTACTTCGGTGCGGGTCTCCCTTACTCTTTCCGCGAGAATCGCCACAACCTTTTGACGGTTAACAATTACTTGGGGATGCTGAGAACCGAAGCGGCTCACAACATCAACCGCCAAGCATACCGCGAGATTTTTCGTTCTGATGCCAACTCTATGAAGTGGAAAGCTTCTGATTTGGTTTCAAAATTCGCCGCCGATGGAAGCAGCGACTTGAACGACCTTCGCAACAACATCATTCGCGACCGCAAGGCGTTGAATGAAGCTCACTTCCGCTTAGTCAATGCAGCCATCCAAGAAGAGGCTGACGGCGGCAAGAAGCGTAAAGGGCAGTATGATAGCGCACCGCTTCAGGTGAACGCTCAGTCAACCATGCTCGCTTATCACTCTTTTGCTCACTTCGAGTATATCGAGACAATGCGAGCTTATCGTGTGCCGGATATGGGAGTCGAAACCCCGATCCTTCGCAACTTCGCATTTGTGAATACTGTTCACGCGCCTGTTTGCGGATCTCATACAATCACCGAATCAAAGCAACGTGATATGTTCGGGTTCTTCGAAACCGTGAAGGATGACTATCCAACGAACCAAGCGGGATTGATGTTGATCATACCAGCGCAACGCAACTTCGCGGCCTTCTTCCGAAATACGACCTTCTTTACTGACCAAATGCCAAACTCGCAAGAGTCTGTTCGCTTGGTAGTTAAGCAGGAGCAAAACTTCGTCAAGGATTACCGCCAGTTTGCTCACCTTCTCTTAGACGGAGGTACGAAGTAGTACAGGAGTATAGATTAAGTATATAGGCCGGGCCTCATGGTCTGGCCTTTTTTCTAAATAGCATGGCAATTCTGACAAAAGAAGATATAACCGGAGCCGTAATCCTCGGACAAGTTGAGCCCCTAGTCAGTATCGGGAGATACGATGAAAAGGCGATTAACAACGAAATGTCGAATAAGGGAAACGCTTCCATTGTGGATGTCGCCTTGTTTGATTTTGCGGTTTTTACAAATGCTGCCGGAGTCGATACAAGCGGAATGACCACTCAACAAATCGACTTCTATAATTCTGCAATCCTTTGGTACATCGCCTCTCAGTACAAGGCTTTTGACATCCAGCAAAAGTCAAAGGAGAGTTGCACCCAAGACGATTACAGAACTAAGGCGCTTTGGTGTCAAAATGCTTGCGAAATGCTAGGAAAGATCAATATCGAGCTACGCGCTCAAGCGGGGTTTTGTGAAGATAAACCCGTCGATTTCACAGATGTGTTGAAAGCTGAATTAATGGATTTTAATTGTAAAACCTTCGAATAATGCCTAGTTATTCTGATTACGTACTCGACGGATCTCTTGCCAGAATTCAAGAGGCTGATGAGTTCCACGTTTGCTCCCAAGAGCCGACAACCTACGCACAAGCTACCACGACTTACGATGGTACTGCGAATAAATATAGCGTTGGAGTCAAGACGAGCCCAACAATTACCACCCCCGCTGACAGGTCTGGAGGCGGGAGAGAGGTTGAAATCTCGGTCTTTTCCGATGGGGTTATAAATGCGACCGCGACCGCGACCCACTTTGCCCTTGTTGACTCAGCAAATTCTCGCCTCCTATTGACCGGAAACCTTACCGAGTCCCAGGCGGCAACACAAGGGAACCCCTTGTCGATTAGTGCTGCAATACCATTAGGAAACGGCGACCCTACATAATATGAATAAAATCACCGGAGAACTTGGATTTGATAACGCGAAACATCTGCTCCGTAGGTTATGGAGTGGTGATTTGCGAGACATTGACGCTTTTTCAAAATTGACAACAGACCAAGCCTTTCAAATTATTTTTGAGGATTTGGGCTTTTCCATGTCAAGCGAAACTGAGGGAGGAAGGGAGATATTTGCTTCTGACTTCTGGGTCAAGAAGCATAAAGGACAAACCCCTTACGTGCTAGGAAGGCAAGCAAGCTTTCTATTTAGCATGTTCCCTGCAAAGCTATCTGAGGCCCATACTTTAGATTATGTGGCTTGGTATGGTTTCTTGGATTATTACGCCCTTGGCTCGTTCAAGGAGGCGGTCAAAAATATGTTGCTGCAAAACAACATGATTAGACGGCTTCCTAATGCGAATGAAAACGAAGGAGATGAGCCTAACGAAAACGTAGGTCGAGAACTACTTGAGCTTTTCACACTTGGAAAGGGTAAGCAACTATCCAAGGATGAGTACGAGCGATACACACAGGATGATGTGAACGCAATCTCTCGCATCCTCTCGGGCTATCATTATAATACAGGCTTGGATAAGCATCCGGCTGGATGGCAAATCGGTATCGGCGCATGGGGCTTTATTGAAGGGCCGAAACAGCTTTCGGATAGGTTTGGCTCTGTTGTTATTGATGGAACTCAAGAGCAGCAACTTGATCAACTAATTGAAGCAATTTTCAATCATCCCGATATGGGAAAACTTGTGATTGAGAAGCTTATCAGATGGTATGCAAATGACGATGAAGTAGTTAATGAGGCTGTAAGGGACCACCTAATCCAAGTTTTCAAGGATGCTGATTGGCATTTCGAACCAGTATTAAGAGAATTGTTTTCCCTTGAATGGTTCTATCAAGACGAAAACAAGGGCTCCAGAATCATGTCTCCTATGGATATGTTTTTCCATGTCCTGAGCTATTATAGTGCTAGTTACGATCCTAGTCAATGGCTATTAGACGATAGGGACACCCGCCTTTCAATTATGGGGGAAACATGGTTTGACCCTAAAGGGGGAATAGCTGGTAATTATGCCGATTATCAACCCCCTCATTTTAGCCAATATTGGATATTAAGCCCAGATCAATTACAGGCACGATATGATTTCTTTTCTGAAATGGTGCTAGAAAATGGGCCCGCCATATTGATGCCATTCGTAGATGGATTATCATTTGATGAGGCTGCAACCAAGTTGGCAAAGTACGTTTTTGCTGGCGAACTAATAGAGGATGAGCTTATCCCCTTAAAGGCTGAAGCTCTTGGAAATGCTTCGGTATCACATTGGGATACGGAAAAGGAGGTCATATTGACCCGATTACTGGAGAAGTTTTATAGATCACCTCAAGCCCAACTCCATTAGAATGAAAAGGAAATTAGTTATCATCCAACAAGGAGGAGGGGTAGACGGATTAAATCTACTTATTCCTACCGACCAACAAGATATTTACCAACAGTTACGGCCCACTGTTGGTATAAAAGAGAATAGCCAATTAGACTTGGGGAGTGAATACGATTTAGCACTACACCCAAGCGCAAGCTCAATTAAGGAGCTTTTTGAAATGGGGGTAGCCCGTATTGTTCAACAAGTAGCATATCCTGAAGGGAATCAATCTCATTTTGAGAGTATTGATATTACTATGTCAGGGGGAGACGGCACAGGTCGGCCTACAAACGGCTCTATTATGGGTCGGTTTCTTGAGGCAAAATACCCCGATTACCCTACCGCTTTTCCAAATGACAAGCAAAAAGGCCCGCCCGGATATGCACAAGGAACCGCGATACCACAAAATATTTGGGGATCAAATAGCGGAGAAAAAGGAATAAGGGTTATTAGCGATCCTGACTACTTATATAATGTTAGTCAGAAAGTAAATCAAGCTAAAGGAGTAGGTTCGGGAATGTCCAAAAAGGAGCGCATGATTGCTATCATGAATGCAGCCGATGGGCAAGCTGACAAGCTCGGATATGAGCTAAAAAGAGCATATGAGGCAGGGTTGATAGTTCAGGTATTTAACGAGGGGACAATCTCAAGGCAGCTTAAAAATGTTGCTAAGCTCATTAAGGGGGGCTTGGATACTGAAGTATATATGGTATCCATTGGAACATTTGATACGCATAACGATCAAGTCTTAGCTGGCGATAGCACAAAGGGTGTATTCACAGAGCAGATTGAGGATGTGTATGGAGCTTTGTTGACGTTCCAGCGCGAACTTATGGACGCGGGTCTTGCCGACGAGGTACTTACCATTACTAGTTCTGAATTTGGAAGACGGGTAACGGAAAACGATGATCTGGGCACAGATCACGGAACCGCCTATCCTATGCTTATTGTTGGACCTGGGGTTGCTCCTGGTGTGTCTGGCGCGAATGCCAATCTTTCTAACTTGGATAGCAACGGAGATTTTGCCGATTTTAATTATGACTACCGCCAAGTCTTTGCAACAATCCTTAAAAAATGGCTAGGCGCGGGCATTAACCAAATAACGGCTGCGGGTTTACTTGGCTTTTACAATCAAATGATTGATGGATTAATTGATAAGCCATATCCAGAAGATCAACTCGATCAAGATTATACAGGAACCTTTACAAATCCAGTTGATCCCGACCCAACAAAACCAGAAGCACCGACAAATCTTAGGGCGATCAATGTCGATCATCAAGGCTTTGGGATTCTTTGGGACTATCCTAGTAATACAACAGGCATTGCGGGGTATAGGGTTTTAATCAATGAGGCTAATCTTCAAGACTCAGACGATAACTACGCAGCCGTAGAGAATGTCGCCTCTGATACTGAGTATCAAGTAAAAGTAGCCTCGATTGCGACTGATGGCACGCTTTCAGATTGGATCACTATGCTAGTGAAAACTAACAAAGAGACTGTTGACCCAGATCCCGACCCAATCACAAGCGAAGCTTTAGCAGCAATTACAAGTCGGCTTGATGGCATGGATTTAAAGCTATCCAACCACGACAAGGTTATACAGCAAATCAAAGACATCAATTAATGGCAGCACTAACCGGGTGGAGTATTGAGGACTACGGTTCGTCGTCGTCGGCATCTTTTGCCGATACGTCGTCAACGTCTGGCACTATATCCGGATATGGTGGTCAGATTCCCTTTACCTCTTTTGCCGATTTGGAAATATCCGCAATGGCAAGGGCGGTAACGGGTGAATTTGATTTATCAATGCGTGTTGGAGAACTACAAGAGGATAGCGGAGGGAATGCTGGGAGTCCTACGAGCGATTTATTTGTAGGGCTTGGGTTTACTACGGATTTAGATGCTGATACAGCTTTTGTTTTAGCCTACACTCGAAACGAGCCGCCCGGAACATCTCATCTTGAGCGAAAAACAAGGCGACTATCTAAGGCAGGAGCCGCTTTGCAAGAGACTCAAAGCGACGAGTCGGGTTATTACGCAGGAGGGGAATATCTAAGAATAACTAGGGACTCTTCCGGTAATATTACTACCTATGTTTCAGATAACGGAACAACATGGACTGAGCTAGGAGATACGAGTACAACAGCGACCCAGATTACAGGCTCAGGCTATATGATTATCTGGGCTTCTGATGGCAATAATACCACCGGAGCAAAGGCCCTAGTCGATAATATTAGCGATTCTACCGCTTCAGGGGATGAAGTAACGGGGGATAGTTTGCTCTCTCCGAGTTATATCGGAACTGCGACAATAGGGCAAAATCACACCGTCGCGGGGAATGGTATCTCATCGCCTTCTTACATTGGAACCGCAACGATAGGTCAAAACCATCAAGTAAGCGGTGAATCGCTTGTGTCTCCTTCTTTTGTTGGTGATGCAACTATCGGCCAAAATCATACGGTAACGGGCGAAGGATTAGTTTCTCCTTCCTATATAGGACAAGCTTCCATCGGTCAAAATCACGTCCTATCCGGCGAGGGGCTTGTGTCTCCCTCATACATAGGGACCGCAACAATCGGACAAACCGACACGGTTCAAGGATCGGGATTGCTTTCTCCCTCATATATTGGCACCGCAACCATTATTCAAAACCATGTAGTAAGTGCGGGTGGTTTACTCAGTCCGTCTTATATCGGCACCGCGACCGTGATCAATGAGGCTGATTACATCTTGATTAGCGCCAAGTCGCTGATCTCTAATTCTGAGATACCCGTTAAAAGCGTAATTTCTGCCGAAGAAGTAAACGTCAAATCGACTCTACCATGATTATTTATCAAGACGACATCGGGAGAATTTTAAAAGTAGATACGGGAAAGGATATTAGCGACGCGACCGAAGTTGGAGTCCTAGCGAAAAAAGGTAGGGTTGTAAAGAAAATAACAGGATCGGTCGAGGGTACAAATACAATATCAGCTATTATTCCGGCTGGTTTTTTCTCCGAAATTGGGACATGGACGTTCCAATCCCTATACACCAACGGAACTCAAACGCTACACGGTACACCCTTTGCGCTTCGCATTGACGACAACATCAAAGACCCGTCCTAGTGTCAGTCGATTTTACTGGATTTAATAAGAAAATTAACGCCCTTCGCAGAATGGCAAACAGCGCCCTTCCAAGTTTCATCGAGGATGGGGGTTCGTTTCTATTGGCAAAATTAGTCGATGAGATTATTAACGGGACACCCGGCGAAGTGTATCCTAAAAACTATCCTTCAGGTGTTAGCTCGGGTGCCGCTGGATTGGTGGGCGTGGTAGCGGGTAATCTTAGGCGGGCAATCCAATTAGAACCGGACGGGCCTCTCGCGGTAGA
>JABSSK010000096.1 GCA_013214265.1 Saprospiraceae bacterium
CAAAATATTCTGGGGTATCCTTTTCATAATGAATTGAGTGATGTGTCACCTTTGAATACGTTATTGTTTCGCCATGTCAGTGGGCATGCTCTGTTCGCTAATGCTAAAGCGATGCAAATGGCTGGTATCAATTCAGAAACACCTAATCCGGTGGGAGGGGAAATTGTCCGGGATAGTCGCGGTAATCCCATTGGAGTCTTTGAGGAAAATGCAGAGGGTCTGATTGATCGTGTGTATAATGCTTATATGATGCGCAGACCCAAAGAAGCAAATGAAAGGGACTGGCTTCGGGCCAACCGCTTGGCACAAGATGAATGCTTGCGTAAAGGTATTACCTCTTTCCAGGATGCAGGATCTTCATATTCGGATATAGAGCGTTTTACACGTTTAGCAAAGGGCGATAGTTTAGATGTTCGTTTGTATGCTATGTTGCGCCATTCCTTTGAGCGCATGGACGGTAATCTTGCAGGTTTTCCCATTATAAATGCAGGACAGTATGCCTTTACCTGCCGGGCTATCAAGGCTTCAGTAGATGGCGCATTGGGGCCTTATGGTGCCTGGTTGCTGGAAGCCTATGAAGATAAAGCAGATTTTAGCGGTCAAAACACAACATCGGTTGAAGAAATTGCCAATATAGCCAAACTGTGTATCGATAATGATATGCAGTACTGTGTGCATGCCATTGGTGATCGGGCCAACCGCGAAGTACTGGATATTTTTGAAGCAGCTTTTGCTGACCAACCCCAAAAAGAGGATTTGCGCTGGCGGATTGAACATGCTCAGCACTTGCATCCTGATGACATACCACGGTTTGCTCAATTGGACGTTATCGCGGCTATGCAGGCTATCCATTGCACAAGTGATGCACCTTTCGTGGTAAAACGACTGGGTGAGAAACGTGCACGGGAAGGAGCCTATGTGTGGAAGACGCTATTAGAAACCGGTGCTGTAGTTACCAATGGTACAGACGCACCAGTTGAAGACGTTGATCCGATTGAAAGTTTTTATGCAACGGTTACCCGAAAACGTATTGATAATGGACTCGAGTTTTTCCCAGAGCAGGTACTCAGCCGAGAAGAAGCTATTGCAACGTATACACTGGCCAATGCTTATGGTGCTTTTGAGGAGGATATTAAAGGCTCGCTGGAGCCAGGAAAGCTAGCCGACTTAATTGTATTGTCAAAGGACTTGGTCCATTGTACCGACAAAGAGATTTTGGAAACGGAGGTGCTAAAGACTATGGTAGGAGGAAAGTTTAAATACGTAAAAGATTAAAATGCACATTGTTCTTCCCTGTTTCCGTAAGGGAAGAACTTTAATACCTAACTATGAAAGTTGATATCCTTGCTATCGGGGTCCATCCAGATGATATAGAATTGAGTTGCAGCGGTACGTTGATACGGTATATTAAAGCAGGAAAAAAAGTAGGCCTCCTCGATCTGACCAGGGGCGAATTAGGGACCCGGGGAACAGCAGAAATCAGGGATCAGGAAAGCCGTACAGCAGCTAAAATGATGGGTGCTCTTTTTCGGGAAAACCTACAAATGGCAGATGGTTTTTTCCAGAATAACCCAGAGAATGTTCGGAAAATAATTGAGGTTATTCGCTACTGTCAGCCTGAAATTGTCTTGGCTAATGCGCCCAAAGATCGGCATCCTGATCATGGTCGGGCATCAAAACTAACGCATGATGCCTGTTTTTATGCTGGGTTATCTAAAATTGAAACCCAATGGCGGGATGGCCAAAAACAACAAAAATGGCGGCCAAGGTGCCTGTATCATTATATACAGGATTTTAATCTTAAGCCAGATTTTGTCATTGATATCTCGAACGTCATCGATCAGAAAATGGAGGTTATAAAAGCTTATCGAAGTCAGTTCCATATCCCGGAAGCATCGGAATACGCCCAGGAGGAGCAAACGCCCATATCCGGAGCTGATTTTATGGCGTTCCTAAAAGCGAAATCCAGCTCGTATGGTCGTGAAGCCGGATACGATTTTGGGGAAGGCTATATAACCAGTCGAACACCAGGTTTACGCGACCTATTCGAACTGGATTAGTCTGTCAATTTTTTCTTGGTATTTGTGTTTGCCAATTGGGTGCTAAAGCGCTTTGCTTTTCCATCTGTTCCACAGCTTGGACATCGCCAAGTCGGAATTTTACTGGAATACCTACTGATTTTTCCAGTTGTACGTCGATCCTACAAAAAAAGGCCAGTTGTTCATAAGAATACACAATGGGCATGGCGGAGGGACGCAGTAAAGCAGACTTCAGATCAGGGATTGTAGGTTGATCACTTGGCTGGAGCCAAAATGATGGATTAAAAAGTACCACAGGCCGTTTGAGGCGTACATCGGCTGTGGAACTCCATTGCTGAAGTTCTGATAATGATTTGCCTACAAGGTGATGGTTCTGGCTCCACATCATGGGAGCACCCGCCATACATAAAAAAATAAGAAGAATTCCGCTTCGCATACGTACCTGTAAGTTGTTCTGCTAACAATACACCAAATAAGGGTAAAGGGTTTGTTTACGTATCTGATGGACTGGCTTTGCCCTTTTTCCCTTCGTAGAGATCAAATTTCATGAATTTACATTCCATTGGGCCATTATATAGGGTCTTCTTTTGTGTGGCCCTCAGGCCAATCGATTTTAAAGCACTGATGTTTGATGATATTACCCAAGCGGTCCAGCCAGGAAAGATGTTCTTGAATTGATCGCCCAACATTTTGTATGTACCCTCTATATCGCTGTCTTCCAATCGTTCATCATAAGGTGGATTGACAACCAATAGCCCATGGGGTAGGGGTTTTCTTTTTCGTTTTTCCATTTTTTGCCGACCAAATTCGATATAGGTATCGATTCCAGCATTCATAGCATTTCGTTGGGCCATGCGCACCACGCAAAAGTCTTGATCATGGGCTATGATTGGCTGCTGAGGGATGCGTTCACGCTGCCGTGCTTCGGACTTGACGGATTGCCAGAGGTTCGCATCAAAGTCTTTCCATCTCAGGAATCCAAAATCACGACCTAAACCTCCGGGTGCTTTATTAGCTGCAATTAAGGCACCTTCAATGAGAATGGTTCCCGATCCGCACATGGGGTCCAGCAGAGGCCGATTGCCCGTGTATTGAGCATGCAGAAGCATACCGGCTGCCAAAACTTCATTGATAGGTGCTTCGCCCGTTTCTTTTCGGTAGCCTCTTTGGTGGAGGGAGTCGCCCGACGAATCTAGGGAAATGGTGCAGTCCAAATCGTTGATGTGCACATTGATACGTAAGGTGGGGCGACGGGTATCGACATTTGGGCGGTCGTCGGTTAGCCGACGGAATTCATCCACGATAGCATCTTTTACCTTGAGGGCAACAAATTTGGAATGCCGGAACTTATCAGATTTCGTTACCGCATCGATGGCCAGCGTATCTGTAACATCCATAAATTCTGACCAAGGGATTTTTCGTCGTACATATTTATAGAGATGCTGCTCATCATAGGCTCGAAACTGAGCGATGGGTTTCAAGACTTTAAGAGCTGTTCTTAATTCTAGGTTTGCCCGGTATAGCAAACGTTGATCTCCAGTACAATAAACAACCCGACCTCCAGTTCTGATGTCTTTAGCACCCAGTTGTGCTAATTCCTGAGCTAAAACGGGCTCTAGGCCGGATAAGGTTTTAATGGTTAATTCCACACGATTTCGTTTAGAATACAAACATACCCTTTTTAGCGCAAGCGTATATATATTTGATTTGTGGCGGTCGGTTTATCAGGAATGGAATGTATACATATCAGGTGCTGGCTTACGGAGGGTAATTCATTTTTTATCCATTTCTTCACTTTCCGGTAGGTCTGTTTTGATGAACTGTGAATGATGAAAACCCATTCTTTGGGGTATTTCCTGACAATGGCTTTAGCTGCATACCAGTCAGGATCATCAAAAACAGCCCTTTTTTGGCCCTTGATCCTAAAAGTGGATCGCTCGATTGTTATGGTACGTTGGCGAAGACTTACGCGAAGGTTTGTTCCAGTGATAATCGCTTCTCTCTGTTGGCGGGTTTCTGGAACTGTAAATGAAAGGGTATCGATATCAGGTGCCTCGGAAAGGAGACGGCAAGAACAAGCTTTTAAAGGCTGTATCGCGTCAATAAGAAGATTGCCAGAGGCAACGGTATTGGTTTGGTGCCAGGCGGAAAGCTGAATTTGTTCAATCTCTTTTTTGGGATGAAGAATCAGTGTATAAGGCAACCAATTGGGGTGGTCAACTAGAGACGTGACACCAAGTAGTTCAATGATTTCACCTGTTTGGGATAGGCTACTCACAGCAAGTCGGGTAGGTGTATTGTAGTTCGTGGGTTGTCCATTCGAGCGCGATATACTGTGGTAATGGGGCGATGATGCAAGATACAAGGTGAATCGATAACAGGTATCGGGATATAGCGAAAGGGATAATAGTTGAGATAGGGATTCCCAAGTTTTATTATCACGGGTTACCATACCCAAATAGGTTTTACCCGCATAAGCGGGTAGAGAAACCCCATAATTCCATTTAGATGCGGTAAATACAAGTTGGCCTCCGATCGTATCGGGGTAATAAGAATTGGCCCGGAATGGGAGTATATCTGGTGGTGTTTCGTTGGGGAAGCCTCTGTAAATCCAAGCACGGGGTACAGTTGCTGGACCCGGTGTTTCTTCAAAAGAAGGATTTTGAAGTGTAATGGACTGTGCGTGCACAAACAAAGGTGAACCCCAAGCCAGTATGCATAGGGTTACAGTCATGACTTTGACGGATGAGAAGGAACAGTATTGGTTATGCCGTATAGCGATCATTCTTAAAGACGTTGTACTTGATTCCCTTTGTGACGTTCATCAAGCCTGTAGATGGTAAAACTACAGGAGGTTTGGTGATCCTGCTTTTACCTGACCGAAATATGAGAAGCCAATGCGTGCATGAAGGTTAAGTTTGTAAAATACCGGGATTAAACTTGTCCAGTTCACCGTGATTGGCAGCTTCAATTCCCATACTGATTACGGTACGGGTTTTACGTGGGTCGATGATAGCATCAACCCATAGTCGGGCAGCGGCATAGTAGGGGGTAGTTTGCTGCTGGTATCGGTTTTCTATTTCCTGTAGTATTTTGGCTTCATCCTCGACCGAAATGGTTTCTCCTTTTGCTTTGCGTGAGGCCACCTGAATCTGTAATAATACTTTGGCGGCCTGAGTTCCTCCCATAACGGCAATTTTAGCAGTTGGCCAAGCGACGATCAGGCGTGGATCGTATGCTTTTCCGCACATAGCATAATTTCCGGCACCATAAGAGTTGCCCATCACGATGCTGAATTTAGGGACTGTAGAATTAGAAACTGCATTGACCATTTTGGCCCCATCTTTAATGATGCCACCGTGTTCGGACCGAGAACCAACCATAAAGCCAGTTACATCATGTAGGAACTCTATAGGGATGCGCTTCTGGTTGCAATTCATAACGAATCGGGCAGCTTTATCCGCTGAATCCGAATAAATAACGCCCCCGAACTGCATTTCGCCTTTAGCGTTTTTAACTACTTGACGATTATTAGCTACAATACCCACGGACCAGCCTTCGATACGTGCATAACCACAGATGATGGTCTTGCCATATCCTGCTTTGTATTCGGTAAACGTACTTGCATCAATTAGATGATTTAATAGAGCTCGGGTATCATAGGGTTTGGTTCGCTCTTCGGGTATTAGGCCAAGGATGTCATCTATTGGTGCGGCCGGTGGGGTAGCTTTTGTACGGTCGAAACCGATTTTAGGCGGATGACCTGATTTAGCGACTAGATCGCGAATGGTTTTCAGACAGGTGGCATCGTCAGGCATTTTATAATCAGTGACACCAGATATTTCACTCTGCGTAGTAGCACCACCCAAGGTTTCCTGATCAATATCTTCCCCGATAGCTGCTTTTACCAGATAAGGTCCTGCTAAAAAGATAGAACCGGTTCCTTCAACAATAAGTGCTTCGTCGGACATGATAGGGAGGTAGGCACCTCCAGCTACGCAACTGCCCATAATGGCTGCAATTTGTGGGATTCCCATAGCGGACATGCGGGCATTATTGCGGAAAATACGCCCAAAATGCTCTTTGTCCGGAAAAATCTCATCTTGCATTGGCAAAAAGACACCAGCACTGTCCACCAGATAAATAATAGGAAGCCGATTGTCCATAGCTATTTCTTGGGCACGTAGGTTTTTCTTGCCCGTTATAGGAAACCATGCTCCAGCTTTAACTGTGGCATCATTAGCGACCACTACGCACAGTCGGCCCGCAATATAGCCTAATACAACTACAACACCTCCGGACGGACATCCACCGTATTCTGGATACATGCCATCACCAGCAAAAGCCCCTACTTCGAAAGTAGGTTGCCCCTCATCGAGTAAAGCACGGATGCGTTCTCGGGCAGTCATTTTACCTTTAGCATGGAGCTTGGCAATTTTTTTTTCTCCACCTCCCTGATGAATTTTATTCAATCGAAGGTTCATTTGTCCGATGAGGAGTTTCATGGCATCCTCATTCTTGCTCTTGGCGAGGTCGATATTGGTCATATTGGCTATTGGTTGGGCTATTGAATGTGCTTGTAACACATATATGGAGCGAATTCTTTCTAAGGGGTTGGGTGTTCAAGCCGAAAATACAAATTTTGGGGAAAGCAAAAGTTGTTGACTATTGTTCATCGAAAGCGAAAGTATAAAAATACCTGTCATTGTCGTTTGGGTAGTATCCTTCGATCATGATATCGCCTTTAATGGATTTAAGGCTACCGACCAACTGGTCAATATTACTGATAGGTTGTTCGTTAATTGCGGTGATAATAAAACCTTCATCCATATTGGTTCTTTCGATGGGGGTACCGGAAAAAATCTGTTCCACCCAAATACCACTCAGGCCAGTCGTTGACTTTTCGGCTTCAGATAACTCGCGTAAGGCAAAGCCTACATCTTGTAAGTACTCCCGATGTTCGGCACTGACCAAGTCGGTTGTATTCCTTTTATTCCTGAGCACTACGGATGCTTTACGGCGTTCACCCTTACGAATAAATTCGACAGCTATGGTATTCCCTGGTCGATAACGACCAACTTGTTCCTGCATTTCTGGTAGGGTTTCGGTAGTAACGCCATTAACTGCAATAATAACATCGCCTTTTTTTAGTCCTGCTGCATCAGCAGCGCCACCTTTGGTGACCCGAGTGATATAAACACCCACAACTTCGCTAAGAC
The DNA here is from genome assembly GCA_013214265.1 of Saprospiraceae bacterium. Taxonomy (GTDB): domain Bacteria; phylum Bacteroidota; class Bacteroidia; order Chitinophagales; family Saprospiraceae; genus DT-110. Next base: position 7,259 of record JABSSK010000096.1, read on the forward strand.
CCAACTCTCGAGCACGGCGGCTATCTACATCATCGATATATACACCCATCAGGCCTCGTTGAACCATACCATAGTCCCTAAGGTCTTTTACAACTTTACTGGCCAAGTTGGCCGGAACAGCAAAGGAATACCCTTCATAACGTCCCGAACGGGTAATAATAGCTGTATTAATACCAATGAGCTCACCTCTACTATTGACAAGGGCACCGCCACTATTGCCGGGGTTGACGGCAGCGTCAGTTTGAATAAAAGATTCAATCCGGTCCTGCACATCGAGAATATCTATTTTTCGACCTTTGGCACTTACAATACCGGCAGTAACAGTGGAGCTTAAGTTGAATGGATTACCTACAGCGAGTACCCATTCCCCAATTTGAGTAGAATCAGAATTTCCAAAAGAAAGAGCAGGTAACCCACTGCCTTCCACTTTGATGAGGGCCAGATCCGTGGAAGGATCAGTGCCGATCAGAGCAGCCTCAAACTCTCTTTTATCAGTTAGGGTAACCCGTATTTCACCCCCATCTTTGATAACGTGTTTATTGGTTACTATATATCCGCTAGGGGAAAGAATAACACCCGATCCGGATGCGGTTCCTACCCCTCCACCACGTAAAAAGTTAAAACTTCCCGAGCTCTGAATGGTTTTGATATTCACAACAGCTGGGGTAACCAATTTTGCTGCTTCCGCAAAATTAGCAGGTTCTCGTAGGGGTGCTTTAGGAGAGGACCCAATATCAAAAACATCCGGCCTGTCCGTCGGAGTGCCTGACAGCTTCGGAGCAACCACATCACGTACAATAATGGTTTGGGGTGTTTCAATAAACTGTCGATACAGAACTATAGCCAGAAATGCACTGAACAAAGACGATGTTAAGACGAGAAGATACTTTTTCATAGTTCTGTGTTTATGCTGTGGGATCAAGGGGTGAGGTTAAACGATATCCTATATGTAATAAAGAACGATAGAGTCTTGCATTGTTGCATGTCCAACGTAATTTTACGCGTTTCAGTTCGAAATGGGTTTCATATGTACGTTTCTGTTTGGGGCTGATAAGGTATAACACAGATATAAGCAGCAATGATTAGCTTTGTGAAAAAATGAAATATGGACCACAATCAGCCGGATCAGCATAAAGACACTCGCGACCCGCATGACGGGGCATATATTGGAAACATCTGGGGCAATAAGATGGCTATTTATGGTGGAATCTTCATATTGGGGATGATTGCTGTAGTCATATATAGGCATTGGCGTATGGATGTTCCCTTTGGACTTGATGAAGAGCAGCCTATTCTGGAAAAACCTTATTATCAGCAAAAGGCAGCCGAAGCGGCTGAAGCCAGAGATTCAGTTCAACTGTCAAAATAAAATGATATGGTTATTCCATTTACAAAATACCAAGGTGCGGGTAATGATTTTATTGTTATTGACCAGCGAGAAAAGGCCTATCTTCAACAAAATGATCAGGCTCTGGTAGCCCGTTACTGTGATCGTCATTTTGGCATTGGCGCTGATGGATTAATGGTGCTTCAGAGCCATGATACGTTTGATTTTGAAATGGTTTATTACAATGCGGATGGGTTTTTAGGTAGTATGTGTGGCAATGGGGGTCGTTGCATCGTTGCTTTTGCAAAAAGACTTGGCATCATTGACCATTCTGCTCATTTTTTGGCAGTGGATGGTCCACACGAAGCTTCTATATCCGAAGATGGATGGATCGCTTTACGGATGAATGATGTACAGGGCATAGAGCAAGGCAAGGATTATTATTTTTTGGATACTGGTTCTCCCCATTACGTTACATTTGTATCTAATACTAAGGCGTTGGACGTAGTGACAGAAGGACGTAAAGTCAGATATAATAAACGGTTTGCGCAGGAAGGAACAAATGTCAATTTTGTTGAACAGGTAGGTGATTTATTACACATTGTAACCTATGAGCGGGGCGTTGAAGACGAAACACTAGCTTGTGGTACTGGGGTCACTGCCGCAGCATTGGCACAGGCATTACGAATGAATAGCCCTGAGGATACGCTCCAGCTTCTGAATGTAAAAGCCAAAGGGGGGGATCTGTCGGTACAATTCAAAAGGATAGGTGATCATTTCACGGATATATGGTTGAATGGACCAGCGACTTTTGTATTCGATGGTAAAATTTAATAAGTAAGATAAGTTATGATAAACCTAATTAGCGACACAGTAACGAAGCCAACAGCAGGTATGTTGTTAGCGATGCAGCGAGCTGACGTTGGTGATGATGTGTTTGGTGAGGATCCCTGCGTCAATGCTCTTGAGGACAAATTAGCTGCTATGTTTGGAATGGAGGCAGCTGTCTTTTGTCCATCTGGAACCATGACCAATCAGATAGCCATAAAGGTTCATACCCAGCCACTGGATGAGGTTATTTGTGATCATTACGCACATATTTACCAATACGAGAGTGCAGGTTATGCGTTTAATTCTGGAGTGTCTATGAATTTAATTCAGGGCACGCACGGAAAGATAACTGCGGAACAGATTGGAGCAGTCATTAAGCCTGTTCATGATTGGTTACCTCGCACCCGACTGGTGGTTTTGGAGAATACTTGTAATAAAGGTGGGGGTAATTACTACACGCTAGATGAGATCAGGCCCATCAGATCACTTTGCGTTGAACGGGGTCTGCGGTTACATCTTGATGGGGCTCGATTATTCAATGCGCTGGCAGAAACGGGGGAATCCCCTCTTGACGTTGGTGCACAATTTGATTCCATTTCTATTTGTTTGTCAAAAGGTTTGGGCGCTCCTGTAGGCTCTGTATTATTGGGTACTAAAGAAGATATTACATTAGCCCGACGATTCAGGAAGGTGATGGGGGGTGGAATGCGACAGGCGGGTTATCTGGCGGCGGCGGCTATCTATGCGCTGGATCATCAGATAGAACGGTTGAAAGTGGATAACGCAAGGGCACGCCAGTTAGGTGCGCTACTTGCTGAATTGGACTACGTAGAAAATGTACGACCGGTCAAAACCAATATTTTAATTTTTGATGTCAAAGCACCATATACGGCTGCTTCTTATTTAGAAAAACTGGCGGGTAAAGGCATTCTGGCTTCCCCCTTTGGTCCCCAAACGGTACGATTCGTGACCCATTTAGATGTGTCTGAAGCTATGATGGACACGGTGATGAAAACATTACCAACACTGTAATCGAGAGCCTAGAAAAATGAAGAAAACGGCGGGGTCATGGCATTAGCCTCCCCGCTTTTTACGTTTGTTGATTTCATCTCGGATTTCGGCGGCCCGCTCATAATTTTCTTCTGAAAGCACTTCATCTAAAAGTTTGATGAGGTTTTCCAAAGAATAATCATCTAGGGCGAGTGCTGCGCTCTCACCTTCGACTCCTGTTTCCACGAGGGCTTCAGTAGTAGGAGAGGAAGAGCCATCTTCGTCTTCTTCCAAAACCACACCTGCAGCATCCAGAATAAACTCGTATGAGAAAATGGGACAGTCAAACCGAACGGCCATTGCCAGAGCATCGGATGTACGTGAATCTACTTCGACCAGTTCGCCATCTTTTAAGCATACCAGACGGGCATAAAAGATACCGTCGAGGAGGTTATTGATAACAACCTCTTTGAGTTCAATATTGAAGGTTTCTAGTGTGTTCTTGAACAAATCGTGGGTAAGCGGACGATTGGGAGTCATCCTTTCCATTGCAACTGCAATAGCTTGCGCTTCAAAACTACCGATAACGATAGGTAAGCGTCTGGATCCTTCCTTTTCCCCCAAAACTACTGCATAATTATGGGATTGGGTGACGCTATGCGAAAGTGCAACAATTTCCAGCTCTATTTTTTTCATAGATTGTTTTCTACAATTCTTATTCTAAAACGCCCACTTAACGTTTGAGTGATGAGACAAAATAGTATCCCAGATACCCTGTAATAGGGTGCAAAAGTATATAAAAAATAGCTTCCAAATAGAAGATGGCAGATTTTATACCTGTATTATATACTAAATATACCTTTGATTTGTTCAGTTATATGCTAAACTTAACCACTGTGGCCGGTACCTGTTTTTTTGGCTTCGTTCCAAAGGCTGTCCATTTCATCCAGAGTCATATCTGTTAGTGGTTTGGTTGCATGCTTTTCAATGTATTCAAATCTGTATTTAAATTTTTGATTGATTCTTTCTAAAGCCGTTTCAGGATCAATATTTTGGAAGCGCGCATAGTTAATTAAAGAAAAAAGTACATCGCCAAATTCTTCTTCTCTTTTGGTTTGGTCCTCTTGTTGGTCAATTGTTTCTTTAAACTCCTGCATTTCTTCTTCTACTTTCTCCCAGACCTGCTCGGCATGCTCCCATTCAAATCCGACTTTACTGGTTTTTTCCTGCATCCGGTAAGCTTTTACCATGGCTGGCAGGCTCTTAGGGACACCCGAAAGAACCGATTTCTTTCCTTCGGCCAACTTTAATTGTTCCCAATTTTTTTTGACATCCTCTTCGTCATTCACTTGTACATCGCCGTAAATATGTGGATGTCGTTTTATGAGCTTATCACATACACTATGCAGGGCATCTGCTATATCGAAAGCTTTTTTTTCGTCAGCTATTTTAGCATAAAAGACCATATGTAGCATTATGTCACCAATTTCCTCTTTAATATCGTTGAGGTCACCAGCTATAATAGCATCGGCCAGTTCGTAGGTTTCTTCTATAGTCAGATTTCGTAAGCTTTCTAGGGTTTGTTTTTTGTCCCACGGGCATTGTTCTCTTAACTCATCCATTATGGTAAGAATACGTTCGAAAGCTTTTAGTTTATTTTCAATATTGACGGGTCGCATTAGATTATGTATGTTTGTATGCCAAACGGATTATGCAGGCAACATTGCCTTGTTTGATCTGTTTAGTATATAGTTGTTGGTGCTAGTTTGTTCACTGAAAGTAAATATTCAAGATGGAATTCTTATATATTCTGGTTATCATCTTTACCGTTTTTGGGTTGTCATTTGCTATGATTAATATCCGTCAGATCGTTACGGGAAAAGAATTTAGGGGCACTTGTGCTACGAATAATCCTATGTTGAAAAGTCAAGTAGGGGAGTGTACCGTTTGTGGTAAAAAACCAGAAGAAGACTGTAAGATGCCCGAAATTGACGGGAAAAAGATGGCTGGCGCTTAGGGCCTTCCTCACAGTTCATACAAATGAAAAGCGCCTAAACGCATCTGCGTCTAGGCGCTTTTTCTTTAATAATCACCAATCGATAGCAAGACCAATGTGCATGCGACTTCATTTTGTATTCCATTTTTCTGTGCACGCATGGCTAATACAGGGTTCTCCGCTCCGGGGTTATATATGATCCTTCGAGGTTGGAGGGAAAGGATGTAGTCGTAGTATTGCTCTTGCCGTTGGGCATTCAAGTATAGCGTAATTGTATCAATATTTTCGACATTCAGGAATCCTTTGTGTACAGGAATACCTGCTACTTCACCTGATCTGTTTCCGATGGCAACCACCTCATGGCCTGCACCTAACAAACGATGAATCGCCTGATGAGAAACGCGATGCGGATTAGTAGAAGCGCCTAGTACAAGTGTTTTCATGATGTAAAATCCCTTAAATTATACCATCAGGCGTACAGGGTTCTCCAGCATATCCTTGAAGGTTTGCAAGAACTTAGCACCCGTTGCGCCATCAACTACGCGATGGTCACAGGACAGTGTAACTTTCATTCTGTTGCCCACTACAATTTCTCCGTCTTTCACGACAGGTTTTTGGGCAATACCCCCTACTGCAAGGATGCATGAGTCAGGTGGGTTTATGATAGCTGTAAATTCTTCGATTCCAAACATGCCCAAGTTCGAAATAGTAAAGGTATTACCTTGCATTTCCTCGGGTTTGAGTTTGCGATCTTTAGCTTTACCAGCCATCAATTTGACTTCCGTATTGATCTGCGATAACGTTTTCATATCCGCATAACGAATAACAGGAACGAGTAAGCCTTCATCTACGGCAACAGCCACACCAATATTGAAATCTTTATTGTATCGGATCTTGTCATCTAACCAACTAGCGTTGATTGCAGGGTGCTGGCGCAGGGCAGCGGCAGCAGCTTTGATTACAAAATCATTAAATGAAATTTTAGTTGGAGCCACTTCATTAACGCGTTTGCGCATCTGAATGGCTTTGTCCATATCTATGTCGATGGTCAGATAAAAGTGAGGTGCTGTGAATTTACTTTCGCCCAGGCGGCGTGCGATCACTTTGCGCATCTGACTGATCGGCTGATCTTCAAAATTATCACCAGTACCATTAAATGAAAAAGGTACGACTGCGGGTTGCTTTGGAGTTGTTTGGGGGGGAGCAGGTGCTTCTGGTACCGGTACCGGTGCAGGCGTGGGTGCAGGCGCTGTCACTGTCTGAGTACCCATAGCTGCTTCGACATCTCTTTTAATAATACGGCCTCCATCACCACTACCAATCAAATTAGTTAGGCTAATTCCTGCATCTTCAGCCATGGTACGTGCCAAAGGTGAAGCTTTAATGCGCGCGGTATCGGTAGCTGCTGAAGCATTACTTGCCATATTGGTCGAAGTAGCTGCTGGTACAGTTTGTGCGGGCACTTCTTGAGCAGGCTCTGCACAGGTTGCGGACTGCCCGATATTAGCGTCAGCAATGGCTTTTTGCCAGTCTTCCCCTGCTTCACCAACTACTGCGATTATGCCGTCGATCGGTACAGGTCCTTCTTTTACCGCGATATGCAACAGGACACCGTCAAAAAAACAGTCCAGTTCCATGGTGGCTTTGTCGGTTTCAACTTCTGCAATGGTTTCTCCAGACTCCACTTCTTCTCCTTCTTCTTTTAACCAACCAATAATATTTCCCTCTTCCATGGTAGCACTCATGCGGGGCATACGGATGATCTCGGCCATAGGTCTCTTTGTTTA
>JABSSK010000097.1 GCA_013214265.1 Saprospiraceae bacterium
CCGGAATAATAGGGTTTTTATTTCCAGAAGGGGAACTGCTCTGCGTATCTCTCCGCATGTTTACAATACAGAAGAAGACTTTGAAAAACTGGTGTTTTGTTTTAAATCTGCTTTTCGGCAAAAAGCGTAAAAGACTTTCCACATCACTTTGTGGAAAAAAAATAATGACTATGCTCAGGCCGGCTGATTAAAATATTATTTTTGTAAGCTATGCGCCTAAAGACAATTGAAATAAAAGGCTTTAAAAGTTTCGCGAACCAGACCGTCATTCATTTTAATGAGGACGTTATTGGTATAGTGGGCCCAAACGGTTCTGGGAAATCAAATATCGTTGATGCTATTCGGTGGGTCCTTGGGGAACAGAAAAGCAGGGAGTTACGTCTTGATCAAATGTCGAGTGTCATTTTTAATGGCACCAAAAAGCGTAAACCATCGGGGGTAGCATCCGTTTCCCTTACTTTTGATAATACTAAAAACTTATTACCTACCGAATACCATACGGTAACTATTACTCGTATGTTGTATCGTTCTGGTGAGAGCGAATATCGCCTGAACGATGTACCATGCCGACTAAAAGATATCAAGTCCTTGTTGCTAGATACAGGGATGGGATCCAACTCCTATGCTATCATTGCACTGGGTATGGTAGACGATATCCTTACGGATAAAGAGAATTCCAGGCGCAAAATGTTCGAACAAGCTGCGGGTATTTCCAAATACAAAGTGCGCAAGCGAGAAACAGTTAATAAACTAAAAAGTACAAGTGCAGATCTGGAACGTGTAGAGGACCTCTTGCACGAAATTGATGCCAACCTGAAGTCTTTGGAAAAACAAGCTCGACGTACCAAGCGTTATTATGAGCTTAAAGCGAGTTATAAAGAATTAGCGGTTGGACTTGCCCAAGTACAGATGCAGGTATATAAGACCCAACATCAGGAGATTAGCCAAAAAATAGAACAGGAACAAGATGCATATCGTGGGCATACCGCGCGTACCAAAGCCTTAGAGTCAGCCTTAGAAAAAGAACGTAAGCTACATGTGGATAAGGAAAAAGCCTTATCGCAACGGCAGCGTGACCTGAATGCGCTGGTGGGTAAGATCCGTGGGATGGAGAATGACCGCCGGATGCTGGAACAGAAAAAAGAGTTTGTTGATCAAAATCAACAAAAACTGAACGCAGAGATTAATCTGGCTAATACGCGCATTGCTGATCTGGAAACTGAAATTGAAGGCTATCGGGAAGATTTGAATATCGAAAAACATATCGAGGCTCGTCTGGAAATGGAGTTAGAGCAAGCAGAAGATAGCCTAGAAAAAATTAGAACAAGCCACGGAACCCTCAAAGCTGATCTTGACCAAATTGTTCAGGAACAACAACGGATCGAACGGTCCGTTTTCGATTTGGAGAAGAGACGTGCTGTCAATACCAATCAGATAGAGAGTAACCGTCAGGAATTAGAACGAAATCAACTCGAGATTACGCAACGTGCTTCTGAAATACAGTCTTTGACTGAGCAAGTGAATGTACTGAACATTGAGGAGCAGGGGTTTCAGAAAACGCTGGAGTCGTTACAAAACGAGGAAGGACAACGTATTAAACAGCTAGAACAAACAGAACAAGACCTTGAGCAGATAAACCGTAAAATGGCACAGGTGCGAAGAGAACTGGATGCCAAGCAAAATGAATTCAAACTAACCAAGAGCATGGTTGAAAATCTGGAGGGTTTCCCAGAGTCCATTAAGTTCTTGAGTAACCACAAAGACTGGCAGGAACAAGCACCTCTTTTGTCGGATCTGATGTATGTAAAGGAGGAATACCGCGTAGGCATTGAGCACTATTTAGAACCTTATCTCAATTACTATGTAGTTGAAACGCTAGAACAAGCTGCACGAGCCGTACAGTTGCTGGGCAGAAGTCAAAAAGGGAAAGCTAACTTTTTTGTTTTGGAAGCTTTCGCGAATTATACGGCTCCCATGACTCTGATCCCTGAAACAAGGAGTGCTATCGACCTCATTCAGGTAGAACCCAAATTCTACAATTTATGTAGTTATTTATTGGCAAATGTGCTGGTGACGGATCAAGAGGACCTTAGTAAGTCTTTACCGGATGCAGAAGTCGTTTTACTGTCCAAAAGTGGTCGTCTTATTAAGCGGCAGTACAGTATTTCTGGAGGGTCAATAGGCTTATTTGAAGGTAAAAAAATTGGACGTAAGAAGAATCTAGAGCATTTGGAGGAGACGATTCGTCAGGCAGAATCAAAAGAAAATAAACTATCAACACAGTTTTATACCGCTCAAGAGCGCATCCAAAAACTAAAACGAAAGCAGCTAGGCGATCAGATCACCCAACAAAAGAATAGCCTCAATAATTTACGCCAACAAAAGGTTTCATTAACCACACGACTGGAAAACTTTGAATCTTTTATTCAGGAAATAAACCGCAAACAAGACCAAACCAACCAAAGAATTCAAGGACTAGAACAATCTAATCTGACTATTGATGAAGATCTCTCCCAACAGCAGTCGGTTTTAGCAGAAGCCAAAGAAAAAATTACAAATACAGACGGTAGCTATCGCAAAGTTGCCGAACAACTAAGTGAAGCTTCGGCTTCTTTTAATGAGAAAAATATTGCGTTCATTCGTCAGCAAAATAAGGTTAATGCCTTGCAACGCGAACTGACGTTCCGAGAAAAACAATTAGGTGAAACACGACACAGCCTAGAGGCGAATCAAAGTACGATCACCCGTAATTCCTCTGAAAGCCAAGGAATCGCGCATCAAGTTATCGACCTCCAAAATCAGTTAAAGGAACTGTACATTGATCGTAAAGATCGAGAATCATTACTGACAGACGCGGAACAAACTTATTTCGATGCCAGAGGTCAAATCACAGGTATTGAAGATGAACTGCGAAAAGTTAGTCGCAGCCAGCAGGAGGTACAGGTATTGATTAATCGTTTGAAAGAGACTTTCTCGGATGTAAAATACGAGATCACCACCATCGCTCAGCGTCTGCGTATTGAGTTTGATGTGGATATTAACGATGTCATCAATCGGGAATTGGAAATAGAGGAGATGCCTGAGGGCGCTTTGCTGGAAAAGGTAGAGAAATTAAAAAAACGACTTGATAATTATGGAGAGATCAACCCAATGGCGGTTGAGGCCTTCGATGAAATGAAAGAACGTTTTGATTCCATAACCAAACAACGAGATGATATTCTGGAGGCCAAGTCCTCATTAGAAGAAACCATCAAAGAAATTGAGGAAACAGCAACGGTTCAGTTTTTAGATGCTTTCGAAAAAGCACGATTATATTTTATCGATGTGTTTCGTTCCCTCTTTACCGAAGATGATACCTGTGATTTACTTTTATTAGACCCCGAAAATCCACTAGAATCTAATATTGAAATCGTTGCCAAACCCAAAGGGAAACGCCCTCAAACCATCAACCAGCTTTCCGGAGGGGAGAAAACCCTCACAGCAACGGCCCTTTTGTTCGCTCTTTATTTATTGAAGCCTGCACCTTTCTGTATTTTTGATGAGGTTGACGCACCACTAGATGATGCGAATGTTTTCAAATTCAATAAAATAATAAAGAAGTTCTCCGCAGACTCTCAGTTTATTATTGTTACCCATAATAAGCTAACTATGGCTGCTGTCGATACGATTTATGGGGTATATATGGGTGAACAGGGTGTTTCGGGTGTTACAGCTGTTGACTTTAGAGATTTTGAAAATACGGTTAGCTTCGAAGCTGCTAATGAAAATTAACCATTAAATGCCTGGTCTTCCGTTTTTCTTTTGAAGCCATTATTTCTATTCAACCTTCGATGAACAACTGCCCGCCTATTTAAAAGTTGCAACACGAAAAGTTCCCTACTTCGTTCTAACTAGCCTATTAAGACAATCCGGCTAATTGTAAATTTTTCAGTTTTGTATGGGTCCTTAGCGTTGTTATGTTAATTTGTAGATGATGTGGATCACAACCAAGTTGTATCCCGCTTCTGGTAACGAGTTATTAAGTCAACGAACTGACTAATTCGTATTTATGCTAATGTATCGTATAGCTGGGTTGATGCATATGAATACGAAGCATCTGAATCCTTTTAAATGGTATTTATAATCTTGTATGCTGGTTTTTTCGCTAAAGAATCATAGGTTATATTGAGTTTTCCTTATTTTCAAGCCATTGTCAACTATAAACCTTTGTGCTGCATGAACATACCCTACACGTTTGTCGATAATCATGCAGATTTACTTGCTTTTGTGGCACAAAACAAAAGGATAGACTGGATGTGCTTCGATACAGAGTTTGTCGGAGAAAAGCGATTCCATACCCAACTATGCTTGATTCAGGTTGCCACCGAAAATGGTAACTTTCTCATTGATCCGCTTCAGATAAAGGACTTAAGTCCTTTTTTAGATATGATTGCTGATCCGAATATTTTGGTGATTACGCATGCAGGCGAGAATGATTATCGAATTCTATATCAACAGTACAATACTCTACCAAAATGTGTGTTTGATACCCAGATTGCAGCAGCATTTGCTGGCTACAATTATCCTGTGTCTTTCCGAAAGCTAGTGGATAATGAACTTCAGGTAAAATTGAAAAAGAGCTATACCGTGGCGGATTGGGAAAAGCGCCCATTAACCGAAGAGATTATCGGATATGCCCTTCATGATATTATTTATCTGCACGAGTTGTGGTCCCGATTACAAAACCGATTAGTAGCGAGTGATCGAGTAGATTGGGCTAAAGAAGAGTTTCACCCTTTAACTACTGCGGCATATTACTATCGCAATCCTGATCAGGAGGCGATTACGAGTAATTTAATGCGCAACTTAAACCGCAAGGAACGAATTTTCTTAGTGCGTTTATACCGTTGGCGTCGTGGACTAGCCGAGCAAAAGAATAAATCAAAAGAGATGATCTTGTCCTCGAAATTGCTAGGTCATGTCGTCCGTGGTATGCGATCAGGTAAAAAAGCCTTACAGCAAAACCGGCGATTTCCATCCCATTTGGCTGATCGTTTTTGGGATACTTTCGAAACGTTATATAAAGCTCCTGTCACTGATGAAGAAAATGACTTGGTGAATAGTATACCTCGTGAAGAGAAAGAGGATCCAAAAGTGGAATTGCTTATGGAAATACTCTATGATATCATAAAATTCCGATGCTTGGAAGTAGGGGTAGATGTGAATATGGCTTTTCCGAGAGGTGAATTCAAAAAAATAAAGTCAGAGCCTGCTTACGCGGAGCATCTATTTGGAAATAGCTGGCGAAAGGACCTTTTTGGTAGCACTTTTACCGAATGGTTAAAGCATCCGGACCAAGTCAATATTGCCATAGAGTCGAATCAGATTGCGCTTCATTTACCTTCAGATAAGTAATGACCACCCAACCCTTATTGTCAATTCGTGGACTTCGTATAGCCTTTGGTACACAGGAAGTCGTATCAGATTTTTCCCTTGATATTAATCGAGGGGAAAGGGTCGGGCTGGTTGGAGAATCTGGTTCAGGAAAAAGTGTGTCAGCACTTGCTACTATGGGTCTTTTACCTCGAACGGGGAACAGAACAGCTGGAACCATTCAACTGCAGACTGCTCGTGGAGGCGTCTACCAACTCGATAATAGTCAGGAAAAAGACTGGGTAAAAGTAAGAGGGCATAGCATTGGGATGATTTTTCAGGAGCCTATGCATAGTCTCAATCCTGTTTTTAGATGTGGACCACAAATAGCCGAAGCGGCAGCCTTAACGGATGGTGTTACTCTAAAAGAAGCCAAAGCCATTACTCTGAAGTGGATGGTACGTGTTGGCTTAAAAGATGTACATCGCATTTATCAGGCGTTTCCCCACCAATTATCAGGAGGACAAAAGCAACGCATAATGATCGCTATGGCTTTGTGCCGTAACCCTGAATTGCTCATTGCAGATGAACCAACCACAGCCCTTGACTTACGTATACAACGACAGATCATTGATCTGCTTACCAACTTAAGCGATGAACTTAATCTAGCTGTCTGGTTTATTAGTCATGATTTAGGGATTGTACGTTCCTTTACGGATCGAGTAGTGGTTATGCGGAAAGGAGAAACCTTAGAAAAGGGTCCTACATCAGTCGTTTTTGCACAACCTAAGCACCCATATACACAGGGGTTATTAGCTTGTCGTCCGCCCATGGATAAGCGACTTTGGCGACTTCCTGTTATTTCTGACTTTGAAGAAGATACCATGCCGGATGTCAGAATCCAATCGGTTTCAAATGTAACTAAAAAAGACCCCTTAGTACAACTGGTGAATGCTTCCGTCATCTTTGGACGTCGTTCGTCATGGTTCAAACGATCTCCAAATCAAGTGATCGCTATGCATGGAATTAATATAGATATTCCACATGGTATGACTACTGGTTTGGTAGGGGAGTCTGGAAGTGGGAAAACAACTATGGGGCGTTCTATTGTTGGGTTACAAGCTCTTCACTCAGGGTATATGTCCTGGAATGGTAAACGCATTACACCTCATACCTATACGGACCAAAGATTTCGTCAGAAAATTCAGATGATTTTTCAAGATCCCTATGCATCCTTAAATCCTCGCCAAACCGTAGGACAGGCTATCACGGAAGTACTGGCCATTTATTTTCCTGAATGGTCTCGTCATCAGCGTATGGCCCGTGCTGTGTCTTTATTGGAACAAGTAGGCTTGCAGGCAGATCATCAATCACGGTTACCTCATCAGTTTTCGGGAGGGCAACGGCAACGTATTTGTATTGCTCGTGCCTTAGCTTCAGAACCCGAACTCATAGTGTGTGATGAATGTGTATCTGCACTCGATGTTTCTGTTCAAGCACAAGTGTTGAATTTACTCAAGCAAATTCAGGAGGAACTGAATCTGACGTATTTATTTATTTCTCACGATATGAGTGTGATTCGTTTCATGGCGGATCAATTGGCTGTAATGCAGAATGGAGAAATAAAAGAAAAAGGGAAAGCTGATGATCTGTTAGATAATCCGCAACATCCATATACCCTTTCTTTACTAGATGCGGTCATATAGCACTATGCGGTAGCACTACAAAAGTATAGCCTGCTTTTTACCATGAAAACAAAATTGCCAAAAGTGCTTAGTCAGAAAAATAATAAAATTTTTCGATGAGATGCTGCAACCTTTCTGACTTTGACAGCATCATTACACATAGATTACTCTGCTTGTCGATTTTTTTGCGATGCAGGTCTAGAAGTAGCGCATAACCATGGCATATGGAGTAATTTAACTATGTTTTAACACTTACCCACTACTTGAACACACATTATGAAGACCAAAAAGCTTGTACTGATAAGTTTTCTATTTTTATTTGTTGTTAGCATCGGATCTTTTGTTTATTTAAATTCGGTTGATCCTGTAGTTAATAATGTAGCTGCGGAACAACAGAGCCCATCCTTGGAAGATGGTGAAACCATTGTTCTTCCAGATGTTCAGCTAATCGAACGCTTCTTAGAAAGTAGCAAGCAGATAATATACTTATACTAGTATGCCTATTTGTTTAAAGACTTACGCCTGGTGCATGAGGTGTTAGGCTTCTTCTTTCTTTTTCCAATATCTAAACAAACCCGATACACTCATCCACGCAGGATTTGCTGCTCGATATTGGGTTAATTCATTTTCATTTAGTCCATGAGCGATAAGTTCATTTTCGACATAGGCTTCAAATTCAGGGGTAACTTCTGCAATCGATTTACCACTCTCATATCTGGGCTTGATCCAGTTTGCCCACTGATATAAACGTGTTTCTAGTGCATCTAAATGGTTGGATATATCCGTAATTGGCCCAAAATGCGTCAAATACATGGTTTTTATCTGAAATGCCCGGATTCGGGTAATACTGGCTGACCAATCTTCTAAATTAATTTCAGGAGGTGGGCATGGTGGTACCACAAGCCCTCTACTACCGATTCTGACACCGGCAACATCCCCTGCAAACAAAACATCTCCGCATTTCCAGGCAATATGATGCACTGCATGCCCTGGACTGTGGATGGCCTGAATAGGTAGATTCCCATCAAAAATAACCTCCTCATCTTGAACCGTGATGACGTACTCTTCTGGAATGGCTTCCATACGCCCCCAGAGCGTATCCATCATATCCTGATAAATACGTTTGGCAGAATGCATTAGCCGAGACGGATCAATTAAGTGCTTGGCACCTTTAGGGTGAACATACACCGGAATACCATGTTGCGCGAACGCCCAAGCAGAACCTGCATGGTCAAGGTGAATATGGGAAACCAGAACGGCCCGTATAGATTTCCAGTCGATATTCAGGGAAGTTAATTCAGATACTAGGCGCTCAAAAGTACTATACGGACCTGTTTCAACCAGAATAGGTCCCTGTTCGTGCTCAATTAAAAAGGCACCAATTGTTTGGGGTATATCCTGAAATTGTAAATCAATGGTATGTATCATCATGTTATCGGTATTGATAAAGTTGTATGGATGAGTTGGTAGCTAGCAGCATAATAATAGCATTAAGCGTATTCAACGGAATTCATCTGGCAACTTTTGATCTTATTAAAACATTAAACAATTAATAGCCAGCGGCCATTCCGTCTTTTCTGGATTCAGATGCACCATAATAGACCTTGTTGATGGCATCGTACATGATGGCTTGATAGCCACCATAAATTCCATTAGAAAACTGTACAGCATGCCCTCTTCGCATTAACTGGCGTATAGTCTCATAGGGATATCCATACTCTAAAGAAATGGATCCTACCCCCTGTGCTTTAGCACCTGTAGGTGAAGATGAGCCACCATGACTAATACGAGGGGCATCACCTGCTTGCTGTAGATTCATGCCAAAGTCAATCATATTAATCATGATTTGGGCATGCCCCTGAGGCTGAAAATCACCTCCCATAACTCCAAAACTAAGAAACGGTTGCCCGTCTTTAGTGACAAAAGCGGGTATGATTGTATGGAAGGGTCTTTTCCCAGGTTCGTAGGTGTTGTTTTGCCCTTCGACAAGGGAAAAAAGTTCTCCTCGGTCCTGTAACATAAAACCCAATCCGGTTGGAACCATCCCTGAGCCCATACCTCGGTAATTTGATTGAATCAAAGAGACCATATTCCCATATTGATCCGCTACAGTAAGGTAAATGGTTTCACCGGCACTAATCTCACCAGCCGGATACATGCCAGCTTTATTGGGATTGATTTCTTTTGCTCGTTCTTGGCCGTAGGCTTTGGAAATGAGTTCTGTAACTGGCACCTGAGCAAAATCCATGTCAGCATAATATTTAGCACGGTCCTCAAAGGCAATTTTTTTTGCTTCAACTAGGGTGTGAACATACTCAGGGCTTCCAAACCCCATTGCAGCCAAGTCAAATTCTTCCAAAATATTAAGCATCTGCAAGGCTGCAATTCCCTGCCCGTTCGGAGGGAGTTCCCACAGGTCATAGCCACGATAATTGGTGGAAACAGGTTCTACCCACTCTGATCGATGATTAGCTAAGTCCGCATAGGATAAAAATCCGCCTTGCTCTTGAATGAAGGTTGCTATAGTGCGAGCTATATTACCTTCGTAAAATGCATCACGACCACCAGAAGCAATGGACCGATAGGTGTTGGCTAAATCAGGGTTTTTGAAGATTTGCCCTTTGGTAGGAACCTCGCCATCAATTGTATATGTCTCTTTAACATTGGGGAAATTGCGTCGCATAAAGTTTGGAACCGCGATATTCATGTAATAGGAAATCAGCTCACTAACCGGAAAACCTTGCTCAGCGTATTCGATCGCTGGTGCTAACACTTCAGCCATAGATAACTTCCCAAATTTACCGTGTAATTCAAACCATCCATCAACTGCACCGGGTACACTTACTGGTATGGGACCATAGGCAGGTATTTTTGTGTATCCCTGATCCTTAAGGTAGGCAAGCGTCATATTTTGAGGCGAACGCCCACTGCCGTTCAAGCCATAAAGTTGTTGGGTCTCAGCGTCCCAGACAATCGCAAAAATATCGCCGCCAATGCCACATCCGGTGGGCTCCATTAAGCCTAAGGTTGCATTTGCTGCTATCGCAGCATCAACAGCGGTTCCACCTTTCTTTAAAATGTCAATCGCAACTTGAGTAGCAAGTGGTTGTGAAGTGCAGGCCATTCCGTTCTGGGCAATTACTTCCGAACGCGTTACTTGAAGAGGTCCGGAAATTCTGTCTTGAGCAATAATAGGGGAGATGAAGCAAATACATAAAAGTCCTATTAGGTGTCGCATAGTTTTGTTTTAAAGTACGAGGGTAATATAAAGGCCGAACAAGGAGTGAGCAAGTCGGTTTTACCTAAATATTATTTCTAGTAAAATATTTTACTCAGTTATAGTTTTCTTTTTATTTTAAAACTAAAAAAGATTCATCAACTCCTTTCTGACCATTTAAGAAATCGGGCACACGCATCCTTTTTTTACCTTCCAGTTGGAGTTCCAGTATTGGTAACCATAAATCTTTGGTAGCTACCTCTAACCTTTTTTTGCCTGTTACTCTTAGCTGGCCTGGTTGCGCATGATTCGTGGTAGCTAGGGATTCATTCCATTCCGTTCGTATAATTTTCAGGTTTTTACCGTTCCAGGTTGACCATGCTGCAGGGTAAGGACTTAAACCTCTGATAAAGTTATGCACATCATGACCAGGTAAATCAAACTTGATTTGGCAATTGTCCTTGAACAGTTTAGGAGCTGAAGTTGCTTGTGTATCATCTTGTTTTTGGGTGACGACTTGGTTAGTTTGAATTTTTTTGACTGTTTTCAAAACTACATTGGCACCTAGAACCATCATTCGATCATGAATATCACCAGCCGTTTCATTTGGACTGATATCAAGCGTTTCTTGCAGGATCATGTCTCCAGTATCTATCTCGTGCTGCAAAAAGAAGCTGGTTACACCGGTCTCTTTTTCACCTCTAATAATTGCCCAGTTGATAGGAGCGGCCCCTCTGTACTTGGGCAATAAAGAGCCATGCAAATTAAAGGTACCCAATTCAGGCATATCCCATACAGCAGCCGGTAGCATTCTGAACGCAACAATAATTTGCAGATTTGCATGGAGGTTACGCAAGGCTTCAATAAAAGTAGGATCCTTGAGGTTAGGAGGTTGTAAAACGGGAATACCAAGCTCCACGGCTGCTTTTTTAACAGGGGATTCGATAAGTCTTTTATTGCCCCGGCCACCGTATTTATCGGTTGCGGTAATGACACCAACTATCTTGTATCCGTTTTCAACCAATATCCGCAAAGCGGGGACAGCAAAATCGGGTGTTCCCATAAATACAATACGCAAGTCCATTTCAAATGGTATTTAGTGTGGTGCGCAAATTAGAAAAAGCGGCGTGATTTTCTACCTTTGTTAGGATTATTCCGCTATTGGATTTCAAATGATGAACGAAAGTTATACCCATGCAAACTGAATTGTTTAATTGGACTACCCCCGACGGGCTTTTAATGCAAGGCTACCATTGGGATACATTTCATGCCAAAGCAGCCATTGTACTGGTGCATGGGTTAGGTGAACATGCTGAGCGATACACCGAATTTGCACGCTACTTTAATAAGCATGGCTTTGCCACAGTAGCTTATGACCGACGAGGTCACGGTCGGTCAGCAGGAAAGCGAGGCCATACGAAAAGTTACGAAGCATTACAGGAAGAGATCAATTATTTGATCCAGCATACCAAGGAGCTTTACCCTACGGTTCCTTTATTTTTGTACGGGCATAGTATGGGGGGTAATTTGGTGTTGTATAATGCACTAAGGTATCGTCCGGCTATTGCGGGTGTGATTTCTACATCACCATGGATTGAACTGACAGAACGTGCTCCTTTAATAAAAGTGTTAGTGGGAAGAATCGCTGCTAAAATAGCACCGGCATTTGCCCTGCCTACGGGATTAGACCCTCGGCATCTTTGTCAGGATACAAATGCTGTAGAAGCTTATGTAAATGATCCGTTGGTTCACGACCAAATTTCAGCTGCAGCAGGGACGGCAATGATTGATTCTGGGAAGTGGCTTTCATCTTATGCGGGTAATTCTAATATTCCCATTTTACTAATGCACGGTTCTAATGATCAGATAACTAGTCCCCAAGCATCTCAGGCTTTTGCTGGTAAAGTAAAAGGGGATATTACTTTCGTAAGCTGGGAGGGTAATTATCATGAGCTACAACATGAACCCAACAAAGGCGAAATTTTGGAGACTGCTCGTAACTGGATGGAACAGTACTTGAATTCGGATATCAAAAACGCTTAACGGATTCAATGATGTATAATGGACGTTGTTTGATTTCCTGATAAATATTTGATAGGTATATCGACATAATATATAAGGTCAGGAAAATTAAAGACGAAAAAATAGAAATTAGAACGACCAGAAATGTCCAACCTTCCACTGCCTGTTCGGTATTTCCGAACAAGTCTAGGCCAAAGAAATAAACCCGTAGTGCATTCATAATTACAGCTATGGCAAAAATGCTGCTTCCTACAAAAATAAAGAGCATAACGGAACGTAAAAAAGTAGTAAAGGAGGTTATGGCAACCAAGGAAGTTTTAAACCGCTCAGAAAAATTTTCATAGGTGTTTTCTGCTAATGGTGTAGCAAGGGTCAGATGTGTTGTTTGGTAGCCTACAATAGAGTAAATTCCTTTCAAGAATCGTACATTCTCGCGTAATTTCAGCAAAGAATTTAAGGCCCGTCTTGAGATTATTCGGGAATCATAAGCACGTTCGTCAATTTTCCAAGGAGAATATTGTTTTAGGATACTATAAAATAATCGATACCAAAGCATATTGAAAAAGGAAATACGGCGTTTTTCAGGGGATCGTAAATAGACAATATCAAACCCATTTTGGCTTTTTTGAAATAAGGGTTTGATGAGCGGTGGAGCATCTAACAATACAAAGTCATAAACTATAGCGTAATCACCATTGGCACGATCAAGCCCTGCAACAATTGCATTATTTTTATTTGTCGACGAAGCAAGCTGAAGTAAAAATACGTGTCGCCGAATTGGCTCATCTACCCCTGACAAGGTGCTTGAATCCATAGTGGACATAGAATTATTAACCAAAATAATTTCAAAGTCCGTAACAATATCACTTAGTTGCTGATAAACAAATTGAAGATAGGTCGGAAGTGCATTAAATTGGCCAGGATGCTCAATTACACCAATAATCGACAAAAAGCTGTTATACATGGAATTCCATTATTTTGGTTAAATCAGCAACCCTTTCGCGAGAATTACGATAAAATAAACGCTTTACAGTGACAAAACCTATGTTTTTCAAGCATTTACCGTGTAATCAGTTGCTACTTACACAGAAAATTGTTTAATTTTCGAGTTATATCTTAAATTATTTGATAATTTCGGAAAGTGTTTACACAAATAGTTGATACGAGGCTGGTTTAACATACTATTCAATTAGCACACGCCCGGGTTTAGATCATTAGAAAAACCTTTATGATTCGGGGATTCCCATTTTACCAACAACACGATGAGATGGACTGTGGCGCCACCTGCCTTAGGATGGTAGCACGTTATCATGGCCGTTTCTTTTCGTTGGAGTCTCTTCGTCAACTTACATACATAGGTAAGCAGGGTGTTACTATGCTTGGTATTTCTGATGCTGCCGAGCACATTGGTCTTCAGACTTTAGCTGTTCAGACTACTTACGACCAATTGCAGCGTGTCATTCCGTTGCCGTGCATTGCCCATTGGAATGACAATCATTTTGTAGTCGTCTACAAAGTTACGGATCGTTATGTATGGATTGCTGATCCAGCCCAGGATAAATTTAAAATTTCTAAAGAAGCTTTCCTTCAGCATTGGACCGGTAGTGTCAACCATGATGCCGAACCACAAGGGGTACTCCTGTTATTGCAAACCACGCCTGAGTTTTTCAATCAGGAAGGGGAACAATTAAAAAAATCAGGCTGGGGATACGTCCTTCGATGCTTTCGTTCTTATCGGAGACTGATGAGTCAATTACTCTTTGGGTTGGTTC
>JABSSK010000098.1 GCA_013214265.1 Saprospiraceae bacterium
TTGTTGAAATTGACTATTATCAAAAATAAGCTTAACAAATTTACCAAGCCCTAACTATGGATTTTCACAAAAACATTTTATCGACTATTGGGAATACACCATTGGTTCAGTTGCACCGTACGGTAGCGGATATTCCTGCCCAGGTGTTGATGAAAGTGGAGACGTTCAACCCTGGTCACAGTATCAAGGACCGTATGGCTCTGAAAATGTTGGAAGATGCCGAAGCGCGTGGAGATATCCAACCAGGAGGTACCATCATTGAATGTACCAGCGGAAATACGGGAATGGGATTAGCCATTGCCGGTGCAGTAAAAGGCTACAAGTGCATATTCACCACCTCTGACAAACAGTCGAAAGAGAAGATCGACTTACTCAAAGCTGTAGGTGCCGAGGTAATTGTTTGCCCCACCAATGTTGAGCCTAAAGACCCACGATCCTATTATTCGGTTGCACGTCGGCTCAGCGAAGAGACCCCCAACAGCTTTTGGTTTAACCAATATGATAATTTAAGTAATCGTACCGCACATTACGAAAGTACTGGTCCTGAAATCTGGAAACAAACCGAAGGTAAAGTAACACACCTTATTGTTGGTGTGGGTACAGGTGGTACGATCTCGGGTACTGGCAGATATTTAAAAGAGCAGAATCCGAATATCAAAGTGTGGGGGGTAGATACATACGGTAGTGTTTTCAAAAAGTATCACGAAACCGGCGAGTTTGATACCAAAGAGATTTATCCTTACATCACTGAAGGTATTGGGGAAGATATTATCCCTAAAAATGTTGACTTTGACATTATTGATCTTTTTGAAAAGGTAACGGACAAAGATGGTGCGCTCATGGCACGAAGGTTAGCCCGTGAAGAAGGTATCTTACTCGGCTATTCAGCTGGTTCAGCAGTGGCTGGTCTCCTTCAACTAAAGGATCAATTAACGCCTGATGATGTGGTTGTGGTTGTTATTCATGACCATGGCAGCCGCTATGTGGGTAAAATTTACAATGATGACTGGATGCGGGAACGCGGATTCCTAGATACCGAGCTGCGGGTTCGTGATCTGATTGCAGCCAAGCCCAAAACAGGCTTTATGTCCGTCAGCCAGCAAGACCCTATTCAGGAAGCGTTTCGGGTGATGAAAGACCATGATATTTCCCAGCTACCAGTAGTCGAAGCAGGACAAATTATTGGTTCCCTTACCGAAAGTGATGTTCTTCATTTTATGCTGGAAAGGCCAGGACAAAATGCTCAGGTAGGTGATATAATGGGTGCTGCTTTGCCCATTGTTGAGGAAGGCTTACCTGCCTCCCAGCTTGGCCATTATATTAATCGGCAAGTACCAGCTGTCATTGCTAAAGATATTGCGGGCGATTACCACATCATCACGCAATATGATCTGATCCGCATGATGTGATGTGTCATAGTGATCCTTGCTGCCCGATCGGGGTTGCAAGGATCGCATGCCATGGGCTTTTATTTATCACCTGAGAGCGGGGAAGGGAATAATTCAGCTTGCTTAAACTCGACACCGGAGTGGTTGATATTGGCTAGTTGTTGGATGCGATCCACGGGTAAAACGCGCTTCGCTAGCCTCAAGTTATGTGTATTTTTCTTGGTCTGCTGATTATAGATACCATAATGATCGAGCAGATCAATACGTACCCCTCCATAGGAATGAATAATCCGACGATCCGGCATAATAATTCCGACATGATGAATACGGCCGGCTTTATTGTCGAAGAAGGCAAGATCACCAGGCGTAGCTTGCTCAACAAAGTCAACCGTGATGCCTTCGTCAATTTGCAGGCTTGCTTCTCTGGGCAAAGCTATTCCAGCCATACTAAATACCAATTGTATAAAACCAGCTGCATCCAGTCCAAAAGGAGATCGGCCACCCCACAAAAAAGGTGTATTCAAGTACCGCTTGGCTATCTTAAGAATAAATTCAGGATTAGGTACAATATCATTGGGGCTGATGGCTTGGCCCGAGAAGGTATAAGGCGTTTCACCTAATTTGAAATGAATCCCGTCGAAGGCTGGTAACCGTGCACCCATAGTAATGGGTACAAAGTGGTCGGGGCCCATCACCGGTTGTACCAGTTCTAGGCTGAAAGCAAAATCTTTCTGGAAGGATTCAAATTCAGAGGGCGTTATGGATTTGATCTGATGGGCATCTACCCAACCTACAAAGTTATCGTACGCACAGCGCACTTTAACCCATTGCTTACCTTTACGGTCCAGGATTTCCATTAATTCGCCAAAAAGCAGCTGAGATATCATCTCACTTTTGTGGGAGGCAGAGCTTCTGATCGGGATGACACTCAACGGACATATTCCATAGTGCATGTGCGGCTTGCTTCGTTATCTTAGGATATATATGTAAGGTACGATAATGTATGAGGAATTACAAAGCAAGCATCCACCTACTTCTGATTTATCTATAATATGACATTACCCACTTACTATTTAAGTATGAATTGGACTTGCTAAACGACAAAGTCACAAAAAATAAAATAATAATCCTACTAACTAACCCGTTGGTATTTAGTCGTACATTTGGCGACATCACATTACAGCTTTATGAAGAGGAAACTCCTTATTACAGGTATTCTTGGATGGTTTTTATTGACCTATGTTTCAGGGCAGGATCAGCATTTCACGCAATTCTATGCCTCCCCCCTGACCCTTAACCCCGCCTTAACTGGCTCTTTTCCAGGAAAGTATCGCCTTAACATGATCTATCGGGATCAGGGGCGATCCTCTTTGGATGTTCCTTTCACAACCTATTCGGTAGCTGGTGATTTGCGGCTACGGGTAAACAGCTTTCGCAAAACTAAGGGTGATGCTGCGGGAGTGGGCTTTATCTTTTTTAATGATAAGAGTACTTCCGTAAATTTTTTCACGAATTATATGGCTATTTCGGGTGCTTTCCATAAAAGTTTATCCAACAAGAGCGACCAGTTTTTATCCTTGGGCTTTCAGGCTGGAATCACCCAACGCAATGTGAATTACGACAATTTCACCTTTGATGACCAGTTCAATGGCACCAATGGATATACGGATCCTACAAACGAGTTTTTACCCGAGAATAATTTTTCCTATGGCGACTATGCGGTAGGGCTTCATTACATTTATGCTCCTAAAAATAAGATTGGCCTCTTTGCCGGTGCGGCTCTTCATCACCTGATCGAAACCAATGTAAGCTTTTATGGCCGCGAACCGATTGAAGAGAACCGCAGTGAGGACCTACTCTTGCAGAAATATACAGCACACGTAGGCATGCAAATTCCAATTGGTAATGATTTTCAGTTGCTGCCACGGGCATTGGGGTATTTGCAGGGACCCCATCAGGCGATCAATGCCGGAACTAATTTGCGGGTACGCATCAATGAGTTTAATGATACGGCCCTACAAGTCGGAGGATGGGTAAGAATTACCAATAATGATGTGAATCAATATTCAAATGATGCGATTATTGGTTTGGTAGGCCTTGAAATTAATGAGTTTTTACTCGGTTTCAGCTATGATGCTAAAATTACCGACCTCAACAATGGACAGGGCGTTCGGGGGGCATTCGAAATATCCCTTACTTTCATGGGTGAATATGAGAACAACGGGGTTTTGTGCCCACGTTTTTAATTCTACCGTTTGGATTAAGGTTATCAGATAAATAAGCAGCATCCGTTTTCTGCATTCAAGAACGGATGCTGCTTACGTTTAATAGGGTACATTCTCCACAATCTCCAATCCGTAGCCATCGATACCTACCCGTTTTCTTGGCGTATTGGTGATGAGGCGCATTTTTTTCACCCCCAGATCCCGAAGGATTTGGGCACCTACCCCAAAATCGCGCTGGGACATATCGTCTTTGATGCGAAAGTCCTGCCCATGTTCTTGCTGTTGGCGATAGCCTTTCAATATTTTAAGTAAGGAATCACTATCCCCTTTTTCTCCGTGCCGCATATAAAGTAGTATACCGTTTTCTCCTTGAGAAATGGTTGAGATAGCTTTTTGCAAAAGTACGCCATAATCTTCGAAGATGGTACCAAACACTTCGCCTACTTCCGTAGCAGAATGCGCCCGTACCAGCACAGGTTTATCTTCGGTCCAGGTGCCTTTTGTGACGGCCAGGTGAATATCACCGGTCGTAATCTGGCGGTAAGCGATCACGTTAAACTTGCCATATTTAGTAGGCATTTCTACGGAAAGCTCCCGTTGGACGATGCGTTCGCGTTGCATCCGGTAGGCCACCAAGTCTTTGATAGCAATGATTTTCAAATCGTGGGTAGCCGCAATTTCCAAAAGTTGGGGCAAGCGGGCCATCGTGCCGTCGGGGTTGAGGATTTCAACTACCACTCCAGCGGGGTAATAGCCAGCCAAACGCGCCAGATCAATCGCTGCTTCGGTATGACCGGTACGTCGCAAAACACCACCTTCTTTAGCTCGTAGCGGAAAAATATGTCCGGGGCGAGCAAAATCTGTTGATTTGGTTTTGGAATCGGTCAGGGCTTTGATACCCGTCGAACGATCATAGGCGGAAATACCCGTAGTACATCCCTGACCAATCAGATCGATCGAAACGGTAAAGGCGGTTTCGTGCAAGTCGGTATTGGCTTCAACCATCATTTTAAGATCGAGTTCATCCGCTCGTGATTCGGTAATTGGTGTACAGATCAGGCCCCTTCCGTGGGTAGCCATAAAGTTGATGATTTCCGGAGTTATCGTTTCTGCTGCGCAAATAAAGTCACCCTCATTTTCTCGGTCTTCGTCATCAACAACGATCAAGACTTTTCCCTGACGAATATCCTCAATCGCCTCCTCAATAGTATTTAACTGTATTTCAGTCGTTTCGTTTTGGTGGTTGCCAGACATTGGTTTTTATACCTTTTAGATAATTCATAAACCCTTCAAACAGGGCCAGATTCATGGTTAGGAAATATCGTATACCCCGCAAAGGTAAGGCATTCAGATTGGAACGTTTCAGAATCGTATCCAATAAAGGAATCCCCGCCATTATGCAAGTAATACTTACAAACACCCATACAAAAAATAAGTTGCCAGCTACTCCAAGAAGTAATGGGCATAACCAGATAAGCAGTAAAAAGAAAGGCCCCAGCCAGCGAAGAATTTTATGGGAGAACAATGCAAAACCCAGGATCGTAAATGGTGGCCACCAGAGGGTCCTGAAAGTATGCATATTTTTAAAATTACCAGCAGAACTACGCCGTTTACGACGATACTCTTCTTTGATGTCATGGGAGATCGATTCGTATACTACGGCCTCCAAATCGCTGATGGCGGTTCCACCTTTTTCGAAAGCTTTCATGGCGATATAAAAATCATCCACTAAAAAGTTGGGGGGGACGGCCTCAAAATAATCCGAACGGATCGCATAGCACCCTCCGAAAGGGCCAATCATTTTTTGCCAAAGTATACCCTCCCGATGTTTTAGCATCACTTCCCCTGAGATATAAGTATTCTCTGCTCTTGAAATGCCCTGTTGTTTCATCCCTATATGCTGCATATGTGCATCCACTACAGCAATATTCGGATTTTTAAAATGCCGAATCAGATGGGTCAGGGTATGCTCCGTAAGCATGACATTAGCGTCCGTTATCAACAATATATGGTTTGGTCCTGTGCCATGATCAGCCATAGCCTGCTCGATCAATTCATTTATCACAGGGGGCTTTCCCCGCCTTTCGGCAAAAGGGTAAAAATGCAGCCAGTCAAGCTGATCTGCTTGCTTTTTCACGATCGTATTCGTTTGGTCGACGGAATGATCGGAGCCGATATATGCATATTTTTTTGCCGCTGGGTAAGCGGCCAAACGTATGGTCTCCAACTTATCGGCAATGACAGCCTCTTCGTTATATAAGGAGCAAATGATCGAGACGGTGGGCCATTCTTCTGTATCGGAGAACCATTCCTGGTTATTGGACTTTCCTTTTGTCCACACCCCCATCAGCCATGGGTATATGATGTAGGTATGCGCCAAAGCAGCAAAAGAACCGACGAAAAGAAAAATCAAAAAAAAGCTCATACCCAGGTTATGGTTTTCATCATTCAGGATAAAGCATTGGCCCTTACTTCTCGGTACGAAAGCAACAGCTTTTGTCCCATTTGGGCACTATTATATTCACGCTGGACCAATTCTTTAGCTTGGGCACCCAGCACCGCTAATTGATCAGGGTTTTGGTGTAAGAAACGAATCTGCTCCCGAAAACGTGCCAGATCATCCGCAATTAAAACCTCGCGTCCATCGGTGGCATTGATACCTTCCAAACCCAAAGAGGTCGTGATAACCACTTTACCCAGAGCCATACCTTCCAGAATTTTGGCCCGCATGCCACTGCCTGAGCGTAAGGGTACAATCATAATCGGATGGGACTGAATAAAAGTAATGGCTTCAGGGACTTCTCCGTGAACTGTTCCTCCTGGAATGGACGTTTGTACTAACCAGGATGGCGTATTACGGCCAGCTATATGCAGCTGTAGTGCGGGCCATTCCCGATGTAATGCTGGCCATATATCTTGTAAGAACCACTTCAGCCCTTCAATATTAGGCATCCAGTCCAGTGACCCGATGAAGCTAATGGATAACTGACCATCTCCAGATCTGGCAGGGGCATCGTAATGGGTCAAGTCCAGCCCAATAGGGCAAACTACCCCTTTGCCGGTATAACCAAATTTTCGGAACGATGCCAGGTCACGTTCACTGATTGCTGCTACCATATCAGCTTCCGAAAGCGCATGCTTTTCGTAGCGTGCCAACTTATCTGTCAGGTGCCGAAGATACCACCGCTTGGGGCCCAGCGGAGTATTAGCAACAATGCGCTCCCATATTTCGTGCTCCAGATTATGGGTTCGCACACAAATTTTTGCTTGTGAATGGTTGCGAATTATCGGAATATAAGGAGTCAGATAAATGGTTTCGAGCTGAATAATATCATAACTGCGATCCTTGAGAATAGAACATAGCTTTTGAGCGAACGGATCCGATATAAAACGCTCAATATGGTATGAATCGCTGGTGAACAGGTTGCGCAAGGCACTAATCGGTTTTATTCTATTATCCACCATGGCCATATCTACCTGATGGTAATGGGTGAAAGAGGCTGGCCTTAATGGCCCATCATACCAATGCCGAAGGGTATTCATTGCTAGCAAATCGACGCGGGCACCCGCTTGGACCAGCGATTGCCCCAGCGAGTGGATAGCAATAGATTCGCCATCCTTTAGTGGGAAAGGAAATTTCTTGCTGATTTGCAGAATGGTCAGTGGCGCATTTTTAGACATACAGACTCAAATTCAGAGCTTTTCCCAAGACTTTAGGATGCGCAATATTAGGGTTTTTACCCCCAAAACAGAAGAAAGAAAAGAAATCATTTCGATCCGTCATCGACCTGAACAACTTCTTGCGCTGCCGCCCATGGTGGTGTAACAATGCAATAGAATACTAGAGGCATATCGCCTGTATTTCGAACGTATTGCTCCTGCCCTGCGGGCACTAAAAAAAGCTGATTTGCTTCCACCTTAATTACTGCACCATTCAGGATGACCTCTCCCCTACCTTCCTGAAAAACATAGAGCTCATCACTCTCTTTCAGGATGTGTGCATGGGAAGCACAACCCGGATCGAGCTTTGCCAGCGCCAGACTGTAAGGTAAATCCACCGGATCATTCTTAGGATGTAAAAGTTCCTTTAAATGGGTATCATCCCCTGCAACAAACGCTTTGATATCAGCAAACTTCTTGTGGATCATCATAAAGAAAAGCCCGGCCGTGAGGCCGGGCCTCGTATTTACTTTAGAATTTTTTGGAATTATTCGAACGGTCCACATCCGCTAGTCGGCCGGAAGGGTCCAGTGTGATTTCTTGAATTTGATCAGCCGAAAAAGGCATAGGCAACGCATAAGACGGATGTGTCCAGGGCCAGTCTTCGGCTACCGTATAGTTCATATCGGCATACATGGCCTCGAGCGGCTTATTTCCTCGCATCATACGCAGCGGAATAGTATACACGTACTTTTCGCCTGACTTAAGTGCAACCTCAACATCGACCGGCATGGGCATACCGCCCATTCTGCGTAAAATCAGACTACTCCCTTCCGCTGTGCTCATTACTTCTCCGATACTATAATCAATATTTTGTGTGGTATTAACAAAATACTCACGATACCAGTCTAACTCAAGACCTGATTCTTTTTCCATAATACGGATAAAATCAATGTCGTTAGGGTGTTTACCTTTCCAGGTATAAAAATAACGCAGTAGTGCCTGATCAAAGGCCTCTTTGCCGATGATATAACTCAGCTGATGCAAAAAGACAGCGCCTTTAGAATAGGAAGCCACCCCGTAAGCACCATTAGAGTTATAATGATCCGAATGGGTACTCAACGCTTCTTCGACGTCGGTGCGTGCCAGATTGATGTATCCGGCGTAAGAACGTACATGCGGGTTTTCCTGCACCCGCCTTCCGGGGAGGGCTCCGCTTCTAGCTAGTTCATTCATTACCCGATTGGTGGCATAACTAGTAAACCCTTCATCCATCCATGGGTATAAGCTTTCATTGGTTCCCAGCATCATCTGGTACCAGCTATGCATGAGTTCGTGTACAGAAACACCTACCAGACTACCCAGTGATCGTTCACCGGTAATGAGGGTAGCCATGGGGTATTCCATACCGCCATCTCCCCCTTGGATGAAGGAATATTTTTTGTATTGATACTGACCAAAATGTCCGTTGATGTAATCGAAAGCGGCGTCCATAATAGCCGGCAGCATTTCCCAGTTATCGGTAGTTCGGTCGCCTTCCTGATAAAAGAAATGAAGCATGGTACCATTATCTCTTTTGAATTTGGTGTGCGTATAATCTGGGTCTGCACCCCAGACAAAATCGTGCACATTCTCAGCTACGAAGCGCCAGCTGAGCTTTGCTCCTTCCGGACGATTGACGGTCATACCTTCATCTTCATAACCATAGCCTATTTCTTCGGGGTTCTGCAAAATTCCGGTTGCTCCTATAATGTAGTCCCGATCGATATGGATGGTCACATCAAAATCACCCCAAATACCATAAAATTCGCGTCCGATATAGGGGTTCGCGTGCCACCCCTGATAATCATACTCTGCCATTTTGGGGTACCACTGTGCCATCGAATAATCGATCCCTTCCCGGCTATCGCGACCGGACCGACGGACCTGAATAGGTACCTGTGCTTCGTGATTCATTTCAAAGATATGGGTAGTACCCGGCAGGATAGGTTCGGATAGGGTAACCTCCAAAATAGTACCTACCATCTCATAAGCAACGGGCGTTCCGTTTTGGGTTAGGCTATTGACCTTTTGGTACCCAATTTCCTCTTCTGAGAGGGCATAAATACGCGATCCAACCCGCCGATCCGGATCGGTGATGGTTCTGGAACGAACGTCCATCATACTATTTGGCTGAAAAGCATTGAAGTACATGTGGTAGAAAACCTTGTAAAGGGTATCAGGTGAATGGTTTTCGTAGCTTAAGGTTTGCTGACCCACATACCGGTGGGTTGCTACATCAAAATCAATATCCATTACGTATTTTGCGCTTTGCTGCCAACGGTCAGGTTGCGCGAAGCTCCAAAAAGGAGAAAGCATTAATAACCATAATGGGAATCGAGAAACATAATACATCTTGTTCTTGTTTTTTCGAATAATAACGAAGATAAGCCGCATAAAACGTCGGTGATGGTGAAAATAGCCAAAAAATAACCTTTTGGTAAGATGAAGACTATACATTCAAATCCATCTTTCAGAATCCGCCTTTTTTTTTGGCCTTTCGATCTGTTTTCAAGACCTTTGTTATTTACTCGTGAATTGAATACATTGTGGGGGTATTCCTACCAACAAAATACATCATCATGATCCAAAAAATAAACCTCAAAACAGGTGTAGTCATTGCCATGATTCTGACTGCGACTTTAAGTCGTTTCATACCGCACCCTCCCAACTTCACACCCATCGGTGCAATGTCGTTATTTGGTGCTGCCTATTTTGGTCGTAAATACCTGGCACTGCTCATTCCTTTTTTAGCTTTATGGCTCAGTGATTTGGCCCTCAACAATATTTTGTATGCTCAGATGTTTCCGGAATACTACACCCAGTTTGTGTGGTTTGGCATGTGGTCTGTTTATATAGCTTTTGCGGCTATCGTTGGTTTGGGGTGGCTTCTGCTGAAAAAAGTAACCACTACCCGTTTATTGGGTGCCAGTGTAAGTGCTTCTCTTATTTTTTTCCTGATAACCAACTTTCAGGTGTGGCTGGGGCCGCTTTCGGTATATCCTAAAACGATAGCTGGATTGTTCTCGGCTTATGCGGCTGGTATTCCTTTTTTCTGGAATACTCTAGCTGGTGACCTTTTCTTTACTGCTGTTCTTTTTGGTGCTTTTGCCTTTTTCCAACGCCGTTTCCCGGCTTTACAGACGCAAACGCAAGGATAGGAACTACCTTTCGGTAAAATAAGCCCGGCATATTTACCATTATGCCGGGCTTACTTATGCACAATAAAACGGACATACGACTATGGCCCAAAAGCTAGTTGAAGGTATTGATTACTATATGGATGGGGGGTTTATGGTACTCACAGCCCATTTCTTGAAAAACCGTGGGTACTGTTGTGGTAACGGCTGCCGCCACTGCCCTTACCCTAAAAAAGGCAAAGGTGTAAAAGAAGACAAAACGCCTCCTCCGACGTCCCCCAAAAAATAGCTTAATGCACTAGTATCTTTCGAGTGAGCTGCCCCATTGTATTCACAAGGCGAATCCCGTACCAGCCCGACTCCATTCCGGATAAATCAATTGCTAGGCGATGGGTACCTGCTGGGTACCAGGTCATGGCTGTCACTTGCCGAACTACTTGGCCTTGTGCATTTACCATTTCGATGGCCAATGGTAATTCCTGGTGCAAATCCAAAGTCAGCAGAGCTTGATCATAGGCTGGATTAGGACTTATTTGCACTTTAAGCCCCGGCCATAATATCGAAGGCAGGTTGGTGGTCACACCGATCGAAAAATCGGCTACTACAGGATCATGATCTGATGACCGGCGGGGTGAATTGGTAACAAATGCGCTTTCATCAGAATCGTAGCCACGAAGAGATAACTCATCCGCATTAAAAGGTAAGGTATGGCCAGAAATGAATTCTGACTGTAATTGTGGGCTCATCAGGATATGATCCAATTTACCCCAGAAACCTCGGAAAGAGAATGTATATCCTTGCGGAACTGCCTGTCGGTAGCCTTCGGCTATCATAGTCTGAATAGGATCTTCCTGACTATAAGCGTTTAAATCGCCCAAGATAATTATACGTGCTTCGGTCTCATTATCTACCAGCGAATGCATCCAATCCCGAGTAGCTTCTATACCACGAGTTCGGATTCGATTCCAGTACGACTGGCCATCGCCTAGGTCATCGTCGAGGGGATCTGCTCCGGGACGGCTATCATAATTGGAAGAAGCTTTTGCTTTTAAATGCAGGGAAGCGACCCAGACGGTTTCCCCTCCTACGGAGAAAGCCTGAGCCAGTGGAGCCCTATTGGTAGCACTCTGTAAGAACAATTCGGCCGGCTGATCCAATATTTGAGGAGCACCTATGGGTGTAACCACATCAGAGCGATAGATCAGACCTACTGCGATCACATCCGTACCGATGGCATTACCCGGTTCTACATAGGCATAGATTGCTTCGGTTTGGTCCGCTTCGTTCAATGCTTCTACTAGGGCCTTCACAGCACTTTGGTCAACCAATTGGTAGTCGTTCTCTACTTCCTGAATACCAATAATATCAGCATCCAGGTCAAGGATAGCGGCAACAATCTTTTCTGTTTGCACGCGAAATTCGGCTAACGATGATGCACCCCGACTGTTGAAAAAATTTCCGCCACTACCATTAAAATAGTTCTCCAGATTGAAGGTTGCTACCCTCAGATTACCTTCTTTTTCGATAGGGCTGCGGGGTAGTTCATTCCCTGTAAAGGATACGGGACGCACCGGACGTAGGCGATAAGAACCGTACGCTTCATCCATAACGCCCGACAAACGCGTTGTATATTGACCAGCACGCAACTCAGGATTATTGGCCAGATGATAGATAGGTCGATGATCAGAACCATTGCGTACATCATCTAAAAGCAGGCGATTAGCGTTTTGTGCCTCTTCATAGTTTGTAAATTCGGATCCTGGAGCAAACTGTTCGGTGTATTGGGATTGCCGTCTTCCTGCACTCAGCAGGAGTTCACCAAAGCGAGGCAGATCGAGGAATCCTGTAATGTGCATGGTATCCACGAATCTTACTAGCATACCTTCATAGCGTTCGGCAAAAGTTGTAGTATTTTCCCATTCCATCAGGAGGGTAGTATCTGGTACCAGTCCTGTAGCACACACTGTAATTTCTACATCTGTGATTTCGGTGAGGTCCTGAAACTCGGTGATGGTTCCCTGCACCACCACCAGATCGCCGGGGGCAACATCAACGACACTTGAGAAGCCTTCGTACACAAAGATTCCCTCGGAAGTGAAGGGGTCATCGTCCCAGTCTTCTTTTTCTTCCTGAACGAAGAATCCCCGCAAAGATGCTTGCCCTTGATAGTCGCCAACCACAATACCTTTGACTCGCACATTACGGTTGGGGAAAGGCGTCTCGTCACCGGTTCCTTGCAACTCATGGATCAGATAGGGTACGGATTCGTTACAATTCAACTGGGCTCTTAGAGGAGTAGAAAAAAGCAAGAACAAGACGACAAAACCTAGAGAAAAACGCATAGTATATGGTATAGGTAAACGGATGCTCGAAAATAAGATTTATCATGCATTTTGTGCATAAAAAATGCCCGATTGCATAAGCAGATCGGGCTATTTCATAAAGAAGGTGAGACACACAACGGGCGCTCAACCTCGTACCCTTGCTCCGTTTCCGGCCTGGGGGATTAAAGGGAGCTGCTCCAAGTGCGCTCACCGGAGTGCAAATTAAAATAATTAAAATCACTTTTCCAAATTAAGGAGCAGGGGTGCCTCATTTTTATGTGGCTTCCTGATGGTATGGAAGGTGTAAGAGCGAGGTATTAGAAGGCTTATTATTTTGGAATAATCTCTGTTTTTTCCCCAAAATAGTGGACATACTGCTGCATAGCGGTGGCCAGCTCTGCATTTTGTGTTGCCTTGAAATAGGTATCAGCCATGGACTTCAGGGTTTGAAAAAAGAAACGGTCCATTTCAATGACCTGCATATCTTTGGTCCACAAATCGATGCGGAGGGTTTCTTTATTTTCGGCATCGAACATACCTAAAAGCATAGCTTTGCAGGGGCGTGATTTACCGGCATCAGGACCGTCAGATGAAGACCACCGCATAGCTACGGGCATTTGCTCATCATTTAGTCCTACCTCGATTTGAATCTTTGATTTTTTTACTACTTTTTCTTTAGCCATTGCTTCTGATTATTCCTTTTTGATTTGTCTTTGCGAAGTCTTGCAGGTATTCACTAGAATAAATAAATACCCCTTCTTCTATTCCTTGTGCTGCTTGCACCATAGCTTGTGCTACGGTGGGTGCAGCAACGGGTTTGTATTTATCGAAAGCACCCTGTGTCCATCTACCAAATGATTTCCCGAGCCATTTTAAGGCATTTGCACCAGCTCCTGACGGGGATTCCTCCGTTACCAATGCGGGACGAAACACATGTGTTCCCCAGAACCCAATACGTTCAAGAAATGCTTCTACTATTCGATTTTCTTGCCGATAATATAAGGTTGAAGCGGTATCGGCCGCTACACTTGACAAAAATAAAAACTGAACGGCCCCTTTCTGATGGGCATGCTGTGCTATAATTCCTGCGTACGTATCCGCTGGATCAAAGTTAGGGCCTTCCTTATGGATGGGCCGATTGGTTTGGTCCCAACAATAAAAAACGTCATGTACGTCTCCTGGGGGTAATCCCGCCGGTATTTTTTCCAACG
>JABSSK010000099.1 GCA_013214265.1 Saprospiraceae bacterium
GGATGGTATGGCGATCGGAAAAAATGTACACCCGCATCATCAACTGTGCCCAAATACCCCTTGGGGGTAGGAGCAAACGTTTGTACACGGGTATTATCGGTCTTGGTCAGATCAACGGCTGCATGGATCGCATTATTGAGTACGACCATAACCCCCTTGCCCTTGGCCTCTGGGCTGAGTCCTGTTCGTAAGGCATCTAGTAAATTGGCTGGACCATCTGCCGATACCGCATTAGCCGAACGCATAGCACCAACCAAGACTATTGGAATATCATGTTTAAAGGTCTGGTCCAGAAAAAAAGCGGTTTCTTCCATCGTATCTGTCCCATGGGTAATCAAAATACAAGCAAGTTCAGGAACCCGTTCGATCCACATCTCTAGCTTGGAAAGTAGCTGTAGCCAAACCGCGGGCGTCATTTTGGAGGAACCAATTCGAATAACCTCATCCACTTCCACGGAGGCGATTGCTGCCAATTCGGGAACTGCTCTTACCAGAGCTGGACCTTCAATTAGCGGGTTACCGGATTGACTCGCTATGGTACCACCCGTAGTCAGAATGAGCACTTTAGGTTTTGTAAACACCGATTGACTTTGAATTTCTGGAGCCATAAAATAAAAACTCATAAATAAGAAAAGAACCTTGTACATACCTTCGATTTTAATACAGTTGGGTTGATTTTTTATTCAATGTACAAAGATCTTAGTATGGGGTACCGAAAACATAGCGGAACTATATAGTAAAATGCCGCTAAAGTATGTATATGACGAAATATACTATACCGGATGATTCGTTTCTGACTGACCCTATCGAAGTTGGTTTAGTATATGGCTTCAATAATGTAGGTGATGCGTCCGTGCGGAATTTGATCGCCTACTTGACTGCCAAGTAGTTTGGTGCCAATAGGAGAGGAGGGGGAAAGCGCAAAACAGGAATGGGAATGGATTATTATTTTGCCAAAAGGAATAGATAAGTACAACCAGCCCCGATTGGTTTCTAGCAAATGACCTACTTGGACTGTGGTATTTCCATCGCTTTTGGGCAGATGCGTTAAGGTATCGAGTAAGCCTTGGGCTTGAAGTAAACGGGTTTCGATTTGGTTGGCCTCTCGTTGCATCATTTCCCGACTGGTTTCATATTTATCGCCCGCAGATGATTTCGTTTCGCTGTTTCTGTCTGCTTCAATATCAGCCAATTGCTTTTTTAATTGGATAATTTTGGTCTGGAGTTGGTTCACTAATTCCTGGTGTATACGTTCCTTTTTCATAGTTTTTATTTAAAGCATTGTACGCATTAGCATATCATATTGGTACTGCTATCGCTTTACTCAGAGACTTGAATTATACGGGTTGGGGTGCAGTATCCTAGCTGGCCCGTCTTAAACGTATATAATGAGTAGGAACGATATGGTGCAGG
Source organism: Saprospiraceae bacterium (assembly GCA_013214265.1). Classification (GTDB taxonomy): domain Bacteria; phylum Bacteroidota; class Bacteroidia; order Chitinophagales; family Saprospiraceae; genus DT-110. The sequence continues at coordinate 1,414 of JABSSK010000099.1, forward strand.
TACATGAAAAATAAATATGAAAAGCGAATGGATCAGCGGTTTAACTCTGGAGCCGATCGAGAACGGTTTCAATCAACTGGGTAACGGTTTTTTTAGGCTGTGCACTAAAAACATTGGTGATGCGGTTAGCCAATACAGCATTACAACTCAAAGCATGGTGCCCTAGAATACGGCTCAACCCCAAAATGGCGGCTGTTTCCATTTCAAAATTGGTTATTGTCAGGCCTTGGTGTTCAAAACCAGATAATTGCTTCAGCATCGGAAGGCTCAATTTTGAACGGCCTCTGAGGTTTCTGCCCTGAGGCCCATAAAATCCGGGGCAAGTAAGGGTGATGCCCTGACGGATATCCATACCACTGATTTTTTTGGCAAGTAACTTATTGGCTTCAAAGACATAAGGCTCACATGGTAGTTTGCCCACATATTGGAGGTAGTCGTTCAGGTTATCCACTAATTCCGCTTCGGAAAGTGTGTTCTGATATTCGTAAAAATGTAATAGATTATCCATACCAATACCAAAACGGCTTACTAGAAGGCTATCGACCGGGAGGTCAGACTGGAGTCCACCGGTGGTTCCGATACGGATAATATGAAGTTGGGTACGTTTCGGTTTCGGCATACGGGTAGAAAAATCAATATTTACCAATGCATCCAACTCATTGAGCACAATATCAATATTGTCGGGCCCTATACCAGTTGAAATAACCGTTAAGTGCTGGTCACCTAGCCAGCCAGTATGGGTTTTGAACTCCCTCTGGCTAACCTTGTGATCAATACGGTCGAAATAACGTGAAACGCGTTCTACCCGATCCGGATCACCAACGGTTATGATGGTATTGGCAATCTCCTCTGGACGTAAAGCAAGATGATAAATTCGACCTTCAGGATCTAATATCAGTTCGGATTCTGGTATTATGGACATAAAAAATTCTTTGACAGACGCATGGAACTCAAGATGAATGGGATTTGTACTTTTGCATGCGCAAAATTGATGACAAAATATGAAAAAGATTTTTCACTTATCTACCTGCAATACCTGCCAACGTATCATTGGCGAGTTAGATGGAGGTCAGGACTTTGAGCTTCAGGATATCAAAACAGAACCAATTACAGCCGAACAAATTGATCTGATGAAAGAGCATGCGGGTTCTTTTGCAGCTTTATTTAGTAAAAGAGCAAGAAAATACCGTGCTATGGGACTACACGAACAAGACTTGGGAGAAGCAGATTTCCGACGATTGATACTGGAGGAATATACTTTTCTGAAGCGGCCCGTTATTTTTGTGGATAATCAGGTTTTTATAGGGAATAGTAAAAAAACGGTTGCGGCAGCCAAAGCTGCTCTGGGATAGCCTTTGAGCAATACAAGATCGACAACGCATGATGCAGTATACTAAAGAACAAATAGCAGCGTATTTTCGGACCCTTCAGGATTCCATCTGCCAGCAACTAGAACAAGTTGATGGCGGTACTTTTCGGCAGGATAAATGGGAACGTCCCGGTGGTGGTGGTGGCCGCTCCAGAGTGATTATCGGTAATCATATCGAAAAGGGAGGGGTGAATTTTTCTGCAGTGCACGGGCCAATGCCCGAGAAGATAACTCGTGCGCTAGGGGTAAATCCCGGCGATTTTTTTGCCTCGGGTGTTAGTATTGTTCTGCATCCTCATAATCCCAATGTGCCTATCATTCATATGAATGTTAGGTATTTTGAAATGACAAATGGTACCTGGTGGTTTGGTGGTGGCATCGACCTTACACCCCATTACGTCATACCCGCCGACGCTTCTTATTTTCATCAGCAACTCAAATCGGTTTGTGATCAACATGATCATGCGTATTATTCTAAATTTAAAAAATGGGCGGATGACTACTTCTATCTGAAGCACCGCGATGAGACCAGAGGTATTGGAGGTATCTTTTTTGATCGCCTTTCTGACACGGATGGCTTTAGCCAAGCCGATAGATTTGCTTTTGTGCGCGATGTAGGAGAGCTGTTTGCACCTTTATATATTAACTTATTACAAAAACACCAGCAGCAACCTTTTACCGAAAAGGAAAAACATTGGCAGATGCTTCGCCGAGGCCGTTATGTTGAGTTTAATCTGGTATGGGACCGGGGTACCAAGTTTGGCTTGGATACCAATGGACGTACGGAATCTATTCTGATGAGTATGCCTCCAACCGCAAATTGGGTTTATATGTACGAAGCGGAAACCGGTTCGGCCGAAGCCCTAACCTTGAGCTATCTGAAAAAAGGAATCGATTGGTGTGGTGCGGACTAAAAGTTCTGATAAAGCTTTCTGGCGAACGGGCCCATACCCCTTCCTCACTTGTGATTTCTTTTGCTTATTGACATAAAATATTGATGAGTTCTGTTTGAATGGTATTACTGAGGTTGCCCGCACGATCGCGAATTTGAATAGAATAATACATTTGATCTACCGGGAACTGTTCGCTGGGAATGCAGGCGAGATTGGTATTGGGAAAAGTACAGCAAAAGTATTTGGTCGTTGGACTATTGGTGAGTTTTAGAGCTATTTCACCACTTATTCCATCACCTGAACCCAACTGTGGAATTTCATTTACTTTGAAACTATGGGTAAAACCATCCCGGCTATCGGTAAGAAAGATATTAATGCTGTCAGCATCACCCAGATCACCATCACCATCCGTAAAAGAAAAACGAATAATGAGGGTATCAATTTGCTGAATATTGTTTCTACTTTGCAGAATCTCAGTACGGTTCAGTTCGAGGAACTCAATTTCAGGTTCAACTGGATAAGAGGGAGCGTCGGCACAACCATTCATCCAAAATGCTAAACCGACCAAACCGAGAAGATGCCAAAGTGTTCTAGTCATAATATACCTTTTGCCTATTAACGTTAAAATAGCCATTTTTGATCGATCAGGAGCAAACTTTTACGTCGGCTAGGAGCCAATTACGGTCTAGGATTCGAAATGTTACCGATTCTACCTTCGAATCGGTAGCGTTGGATGTGTTTCAGTTTCAGTCGATTTTCAACCCTTTGTACCGATCGTTCTTAGATACATTGCGGATAGATACATCAAAAGTGAAAGCTTGGACAGATATTCCCTGTCTACCCATTTCGATGTTCAAGCGGCATAGGATTCAAACTGGTACCTGGCCTTCTGCCGTGGTTTTTACGAGTAGTGGAACAACAGGAGCTACCACTTCTCGGCATTTGGTTCGCGATGTTGCTTGGTATGATGAGTTGGCTTTGCAGGCTTTTGAGCGCATGTATGGCCAGATCGATCAGTTTGTGATACTGGCACTACTGCCGGCATATCTGGAAAGAACGGGCTCTTCTTTAGTGCATATGGCTAATCATTTCATTCAGCAATCCAAGCATCCACAATCCGGGTTTTTTCTGTCTGATTATGATGAAGTGGACAGGCAGTTGCGCATATGTGCTCAGCAACAACAACCTACACTCTTATTGGGTGTTAGTTTTGCACTGTGGGATATGGCCGAACGTGGCGTAACAGGCTTTCCAGAATTGGTGGTTATGGAAACGGGAGGAATGAAGGGGCGCCGCCGAGAGATAACCCGGTCGGAGTTGCACACTATTCTATCGGAAGGTTTCGCGCAAACGGATATCCATTCCGAGTATGGAATGACGGAGTTACTTTCCCAAGCCTATTCAAAAGGGGATGGTATCTTTGAGGCGTCAGGTACCATGCGGGTTTGGTTTCGTGATGTCACGGATCCTTTTGCACGTGTCAAGGATGGTAAGACCGGGGGTATCAATATTACGGATCTCGCGAACATTGATTCGGTCAGCTTTATTGCTACGGATGATGTAGGGCGCCAATTAAAAAATAATACCTTCGAAGTGCTTGGCAGGCTAGATGCCAGTGATATCCGTGGGTGCAATTTAATGGTTGGTACCATGTAGGCTGCCCGATCGCTTTCTAGCACTTAGGCCATTCAGCGAACCATTGCCCGTTTTGCCCTTGGACTACCAATTCACAACATTAGCATCATAGCATGCATCGCAATGGTTGGCAAGTAAATTACTCTTCTTCATCAAACCGGCGGCCGCTGCGGTCAACAAATAATGAGTTGGCCTGCTGGGTACCCATAAGCAGAACATCTTGCACATTGACATGTAATGGCCTCGAAGCGATAAAGAAAATCGTTTCAGCTACGTCCGCGGAGGTCAGGGGGTTAAAGTCTTCGTAGATTTTAGCCTTTTGCTTATCACCATCAAATCGAACTTCCGCAAATTCTGTTTCTTCTACATGAGCCGGGCTAACCTGGCTGACTCGAATATTGTGTTCATACAGATCGAGTCGCATAGCTTTGGTGAGGGCGTCGACAGCAGGTTTGGTAGCGCAGTAAACATTTCCTTTAGGATATACTTCCTTACCTGCAGTAGAACACAGGTTGATGACATGCCCAGCCCCACGTTCAACCATTAGGGGTGTTACTTCACGCGTTAGGTACAACAGCCCTTTGAGGTTGACATCGATCATTTCTTCCCAATGGGCATAGGTCCCTTCGTGAATCGGAGCCAGCCCTTTAGCTTTCCCAGCATTATTGATTAAAATATCAATGGAGCGCCAGTCGCCTTTTAATGATGCAATAGCCGACCGAACAGCCGAAGCATGTGCTACATCAAAAGGTAATAGTATGATTTCTGTACCATATTGGCTTTCGAGTTGTGCTTTGAGCTCGGCTAACCGCGCTTCGCGACGCCCATTGAGAATGAGGCGGTACCCTTCACGGGCAAAAACGTGGGCCGTAGCTTTTCCGATTCCTGCTGTAGAGCCAGTTATCAGCACAGTTCCTTTAGCTTTGGGTTTAGCAATCCTGCGTTCCGCTTTTCCGGCAATGAGTTGCTCCAGTTGCCGAATATTTTCTTTAAGCGCCTCAATGGTGTCACGTTCGCTGGCCAGATCTGGATTGTTAAGCACTGGCTGCTCCGCTGTTGGGGTGGTGGCCAGTTTTACTTTGGCGTGTTTTTGCCCTGCCGGAGGTAAAAAAGCACGATCATTTTCGGCGGTCTTCAATTCTGGATTGATTTGTGTGGCCTTTATATAATAAGCTCGGGATTTGGCTGTTTCTCCATTGCGGTAATACAGCAGCGCTAAATCATAATACACGAAAGGGTGGTCCTCTTGTAGTTCACAAACTTTCAGGAAATAATCAAGTGCTTTGTGGGGTTTGCTCAATGACTCGTTCATCAATAGTGCATACTGGTAATGAGCATCGATATGATTCGGATTGTTTTTTGCTGCTTTTTTAAAGTATTTAGCTGCTTGTTTTTTCTCTCTCGGGAAATGATTAAGAGTAACAATGCCTAGTCGATAATACACATCGGGATAGGTTGCGTCTACTTCTGCTACCTGAAGATAAAAGTGCCTTGCCTTATCATAATAATCTTCTAATTCGGACAATTCTCCCATTAAAAAGTTGCCATCCAAATGTTGGGGTTGCATTTCCAGTAGGATATGCAACTGGTTGATGGCAGCCGAGAAATCAGACGTATTCTGAGCCAGCATCAAGGCATAACTATATCTGGTCATGCCGTCCTCAGGGTATTGCTTAACCCCTTGATGCAAAACAGCCAGCCCTTGTTCTACTTGTCCGGCTTGAACCAGCCTAATACCTTCGTCAACTATTTCCGTAGCAGAAGGGGCAGGTGGTTGTTGCTCGATAATAGTCTCTTCAGTGATGGTATGGTCTTCGGATTGCGTTAAGGCAGGTTCCGTATTTGCAGGGTCTGTTTCGGGAGGATCAGATTTTTGAGGCTCCTGGGTAACGTCTTCTTCAGGAACATATGGCTCAGTGGTTGGCGGTATAACTTGGTCCTGAGGAATAGTTTCTTCAGGCTCAGTTACCTCAGTCTCTTCAGGCGTATCATTTATGATACCCATTTTTTGGGAAATGATGCGAGCGATATTCTCACTTTCTTCCAGTAAATCAAGCCCCGGGATATCCTGAATATTAATGCTTTCTTCTGCTTTGGCGGGGTTCTCTTCTGGATTCTCCTGCGTTGGTAATATTTCGGATGGCTGGTCCGTCACTTCATCCGACGGAACATCGGTTGACGGTTCGTTATCGTCTACGGGGAGAAAGCTACTGGGTAAAATTACTTCGGGCACTTTCGTTTTAAAGATTTCCCATTCCTCCTCATCTTGTAACCAATCGAATAGTAATTTGAAGTGGTTGGTGGTTAACTGGGCAAAAGTAACATAGTTCATGTTTCTTAGCACCCTTAAAAACTCGCTGGCTTCACTACTTACCTGTCGCAGAACCCTTAGGTGCTCGCTGAAGGCTTTTTTGTCGTAGTCATTATCTTCTTCGATCCTTTTGCGCTGACTGCGAAGGTCGAGGTATTGGTTTTGCCAGTAATTGATATAGGGAATGATATCCCCAATTTTTTCAAATCGGGTTTCAATAGGTACAAGATCACCGTGATCGTCACGGCGGAATCCATCAACCACAATTGGTAGGAGATCATCCTGGCGTTGCTGAATCAATTGAAGGGCTTTGTCCATACAATGGATAGAACGCAGGAAGTTGTCGCTGACCAATAACAAAATGGGGCCATCGTGCTCTTGAAGTTGTTGGTTTAAAGGCAATTCTTTACCACCTCGTTTGCAATAGTAGTGGTCAAATTGCAAATCAGTTGCTTTAAGGGCTTTCTCTAGACCCTCCGCGGTATGTAAGTTATCAATGCAGTAAGCCAAGGCTATCGGTCGGTTAGTCATGGGGAGGTTTTTGGTTATTGATCGGGCGATGCCAGATTTTCCAGCTTTTTCGCTAAGTCTGCTTTAAAAGATTGATATTCCCGGGTGGCAGGGCCATTGATTCCGGTATAAATATGTTCAACCTTATGGTCTTTATTCAATAAAATGAGGGTCGGATAGGCTGTTATTCCATCCAACATAGGTAACGCTTCGCTGGCAGTAGATTTGGAAGAATTACCCGCTAAAACCATGGTGTAGGGTACATTCAACTTTTCCTGAACGGTTTGTATGGCTTTCCATGATTTTTTGGGATCCTTATACCTTTCGAAAGCTAGGCCCAGTCCTTCCCCTGGCCACTCCGGATTGTCTTGGAGCCACTCAACCAATAGCTCAATTTCGTCTTTACAATTAGGGCACCAACTGCCAAATACTTGAACAAACATAGGTTTGCCAGCATAAGGAGGGGCATCTGTATCAACAATCTGGCCTTGCTCGTCCTCAAAAACGACCCTAAAGTATTCCTGCCCTTCGCGTACCTTAGTCATCTCTGAAACGTCCCTCAAGGCAGCATTAGAATTGCGCTTTGCTTGCCAGATTGATTGGTAATGGCTACCAGATTTAAATGATCCTAGCAGGCGCTGATCTTCCATTAATTTTGCTTCAAATAAAAAAGCATGCGAACCATCAAAGGCCGATAGATACATCTTGTCACCCTGGACAGTTCCTTCCAAAAATCGATAGTCGCCTGTTTCCGTTAAAAATGTTCCTGTCAATGTGTTTCCAGTTTGCACAAAATCCGCAATACCCGGATAGGGGGAATCGCTTTCAATATCAAATTGTACTTCCCAGCGTCCGGTCAAGTCCGTTATGGGTTTTTTCTTAAGTTCCGTAAAACGATGATTTTTTCCGTAGTACGCTACAAATGGAATACGATAATCTCCCCGATTGGTTGCTACCCATTCCCCTTCAATAACGTCACTAGCAAATTTTCCGCGTAAATAGGAATCATAAACAGGGATATCTATCCGTACCGTATCATCACCCGTTGCCAGATCGTGACCAAACTCAACGTCTTCCAATACAATGCGTTCTTCACCGTTGCGAATAGTGACTATCATTTTTTCAGGACTAGAATAGCTCACTTCAAAATTGAAAGGCAATTGGCCCTGAGTCACCTCCTCAAACTGAAGTGCTAATTTGTCGGGCAAGGGCTCACCCTTGTGGTTTGAATTAACCTGATTGCTCTCCAGTTTTAAAATACCACGCCAAGGCCCAGGCGGAAGTTCTGGGTATGAATTGTCAATTACCAAGCACCCACTAGCGGATAAAAGAAGGACAATCCCAATAATCCATGTACTAAACTGAATGACACTATTTCTCATATATTTCAAAAATAAACTTTGTATTATGATTTCAAACTAAATCAGGTAGGAATGGGCGCTCCTTTTGGTAAAAAAGAAGGGTTTCTTACGGATAATACGCTCCTTTGAGGTCAAATGGATGGCATGTGTTAGCCTATTTACCTGATCGCTCACCAACAAAATGGTCTTCTTTATGCTTGAATAGCACATTAAAACTGGTCAGGCTACCATAAATACGCGTGATGTATTGCTGCAGATTTATTTTCTCTTCGTCGGATAAATTCTTGCTGGCATTCACGCGCTGTTCCATCACCCGTAGGCGATCACGCACCATGACGATTTTGTGAAAAAATACATCAATAGCCATCTCTTTGGATTGCCGACCTTCCTCTCCTGGTTTTAAAATGAGCGTTCCGTTTTCCCATCGTTCACCTAAAGGTACCTCTTCGGTGAGTGCATTATACGTGCGTAAAATTCTAAGGAGGGATTGCTCCGCATCCGAAAAGGAGGTCGTCTCTTCCGAAGGAATAGCATCAACGATTTCCCACGCTTCGTATTCTCGACCGATTTGTTTGATTCCGTATAGCATAAAACACACATCATAAGCCATTTTATGCAGCCGGATTACAACGCCATTCCCATAAGCCGGATGCCTAACTCTGGAACCTATCCCTAACCCCATTGATCGTATCTATTTGAATGTTCAAATGTTTTAAAAAGTACGGCTATACCCCTCAATAACCCGTATTGATATTGAGTTCACCTTCCGACTTGGCAATGACAGTTGACACCGTGGCATCGCCAGTTACATTTACTACCGTACGGAACATGTCCAGAATGCGATCCCCTGGAAAGATGATTGCTACCCAACCCGGATTCAAACCGACCGATTGTAAGACAACTATCATCATAATAATACCGGCGGAGGGAACCGCTGCGGCACCTATCGAAGCCGCCGTTGCGGTAACTACAATCGTTAACTGTTGGGCCAAGCTCAGGTCAACCAAATGCATCTGAGCCATAAAAACAACGGCCACCGCCTGATAGAGGCTGGTCCCGTCCATATTGACAGTAGCACCAATCGGCAGAACGAAGTTGGTCACATTGTTAGAGACACCAATGTTGTCGCGCACACATTCCATCGTAACCGGTAAGGTTGCCGCCGAAGAACTGGTGGAAAAAGCCAGAAATTGAGCTGGCGAAATTCGACGGAAAAATTCCCGATACTTTAATTCTCGGGCAACAGAAACCGCAATCAGCGGATAAACCACAAAAATCATAAATAATAAACCAATCATCAGTACCACAGAATAGCTAAGTAAACCTTTGAATATCTGTAATACTTCTGCTGGGGTATCCGCCATTTTAGCAATGACGCCCGCCATGAGTGCAAAAACAAAGAAAGGTGCTGCATTCATAATAACTTCCACCATTCGGAGGAATACTTCATTGGCCCCATCAATAACCGCTATAACCGGCCGTGCTTTTTCTTTGGGTATGAGCAAAAGCATAACCCCAAAAAATATGGCAAAGAAAATAACCTGAAGCATACGGCCCCCATCCGCAAGGGCAGCAAATATGTTATCGGGCACAAAGTCGACAAAGAAATCAAGCTTTCCACTGCTTTGCATCTCTTCGGCAGACTTCATTCTCGCTTCTACGTCTTTATTAGCCAACTCTTGCTGCATTAAGGCTTGGGCATCATCTAACTTATCGGCATAAGCCGGATCAGATGTGTAATTTTTGCCATCCATTATTTCGACACCATCCGTTGCCTCTACCCACGCTTCGTATTTCAATCGGTTCTTGATTCTAGAATCCATGGAGATGTAATCCCCAGGACGTAATGTGTTGACCAAAAATAAACCTATACCCACCGCAAATACAGTAGTCGTCATGTAGGCTGCAAAAGTCTTTGCTCCCATACGGCCCAACTTGGAAGGGTCAGGTAATCCAGAGACCCCCACGATAATGGAAAATAAAACTAAAGGAACTGCGATGAATTTCAACAGACGAATAAAAATGACACCAAATGGATCAATGTATTCTTTGGTGAATTCGTTCCATCCTAAATAGGAAGAGATAAAAGAGTAAATAATTCCAAGAATCAGTCCAATGATGATTTTAACGTGTAATGGTAGTTTCTTCCACATATCAAGTGTTGCATTTTGTTGTAGGCCTGCCAAATTTATATAAAATACACGATTAGGTTGTTTTGAAGGCAGGTTAATTGTACCACTTAGGTTAGAAAAAGGAGTTTTTGCCAAAGTTATATTTTACTCATTTATAATTTTATTTCTAATTTATGTCAAAACAAAAGCTGCGGGTTAAACAGGAATAGGGTAGCTAATAAAAATCCAGTATTATTGCGCCATGAAATTGAAAAACGATCTATTGTTACGAACGGCTAGAGGGGAAGAGGTAGAGCGTCCTCCTGTTTGGTTGATGCGTCAGGCGGGACGCATCTTACCGCAATATCGTGCGCTGCGAGCTAAGTTAAGTGGGTTTAAAGAGTTGGTCGAAACACCTGATCTGGCAGCTGAAGTAACGATTCAGCCTGTGGATGAGTTGGATGTGGATGCGGCCATTATATTTTCTGATATTCTCGTGATCCCGGAAGCAATGGGTCTAACTTATGAGATGGTGGAAAAAAAGGGTCCTTGGTTTCCCCAAACGATCACCAATCAGTCCGAGATTGACCAACTTGTTGTTGGCGAGGCGGCCGCAGAACGGCTAGGGTATGTCTACGATGCACTGCGCATCACCAACCGTGCTTTGGACGGTCGGGTTCCGTTGATTGGATTTGCAGGTGCGCCCTGGACTATTTTTTGTTATATGATCGAAGGGCAGGGGAGTAAGACCTTCTCGAAAGCGAAGAAAATGCTTTATGCGCACCCCAAATTGGCCCACCAGTTGCTGGATAAAATTACCGAAACGACCATTGCTTACTTAAAACAAAAAGTAGCCCATGGTGCTATGCTGATTCAGGTTTTTGATAGCTGGGCTGGTATTTTATCGGCTGAGCAATATCGTACGTTTGCCATTCCATATTTACAAAGAATAGCGGAAGCTTTACCCGATGTGCCGGTTACACAATTTAGTAAGGGAGCATGGTTCGCCTTGGCGGATTTGGGTAGCTTACCTGTGCAAACGATTGGACTAGACTGGAACACGGATCCAGCTTATGCGCGTGCATTGGTAGGTCCTACTAAAGTTTTTCAGGGTAACCTCGACCCGTGCCAATTGTACGCACCTGCGGAAGAAATAGCCCAGGCAGCTCAGCAGATGATCCGTAGCTTTGGGCGCAAGCACATTGTAAATTTAGGTCATGGCGTTTATCCCGATACGCCACTCGATGGGGTTAAAGCATTTGTACAGGCCGTAAAAGCATACGCTTATTCAGCATAATCCACCTGTGGGAAAGATAATTGCTGCTTGATCCATCGGTAATATTTCGATTGGAAGAAAGTAACTTGAGCGGCTAATTTTTTTTTATCCGTATATGCCGGTTGTCATATTTGGTAGTCTCAGGTATTCATTCTTAATTTGTGTTCTCTTTTTACGTATTTAAATGGCATATACCGCCCCAATAAGGGTACAATAGCAAAGCCTAATCATTAAATCGAAAAGCAGTATGGGTTGGTTTAAACGGTTAAAAGACGGAATTCAAACCGCAACGCGCAACAAGAAAGAAGCGCCTGAAGGCTTGTGGTACAAGTGTAAACGCTGTAAGGAGACCAGTACGACTAAAGAACTCAAAGAGAACACATACAAATGTCCGAAGTGTAACTACCACGTGCGCATAGGTTCCTATGATTATTTCGATATTATTTTTGATGGGAATTTCGAAACGATGTTCGAAGACCTGAAAGCAAAAGATATGCTTGAGTGGACGGACCTCAAGCCCTACACAAAGCGATTGGAGGATGCGTATCGGAAGAATGATGTTTCTGATGCCATAACTGTTGCTAAAGGTAAAGTCAATCGTAAGAGCTTGGTTATTGCAGCTATGGATTTTTCATTTATTGGCGGATCAATGGGTTCTGTTGTTGGGGGAAAAATTGCAAGAGCAATAGACTACTCTATCAAACATAAAGTTCCGTTCTTAATGATTTCCAAATCTGGTGGAGCAAGAATGATGGAATCTGCATTTTCATTGATGCAAATGGCTAAAACCTCTGCTAAATTAACATTATTAGGAAAAGCTGGAATTCTGTATCTTTCTATGTTGACAGATCCGACAACAGGTGGTGTTTCTGCCTCTTATGCGATGCTGGGAGATTTAAATTTTGCAGAGCCTGAAGCATTAATTGGTTTTGCAGGTCCACGTGTTATCAAAGAAACTATCAAAAAAGATTTACCTGAAGGATTCCAAACTTCTGAATTTTTGTTAGAACACGGTTTTTTAGATTTTATCGTACATCGACATGATTTAAAAGAACGGATTGCAGACCTAATAC